>JBIKIA010000260.1:0-6883 GCA_044361885.1 Prosthecobacter sp.
TGGCATCTTGATTTCCTTGGTTAACTTCCGCTGGTGGCGACGTTTCACTTCCTGCCCGCCGGGCTTCGTCTCTCCTGCCTCTTCCGCCATGAACCGTCTTGTCCCGCTATTCATTAGTATTGGCTCCCTGCTGCGGGCGCAGGACAAGATCGAGTTCAATCGCGACATCCGGCCCATCCTCTCCGACACCTGCTTCCTCTGCCACGGTCCGGACAAGGCGCGCCGCAAAGCGGATCTGCGGCTGGATGTGGAGAGCAGCGCGAAGGCAAAACATGAAGATCACTTCACTATCGTACCCGGTAAGCTGGATCAGAGCGAACTGATCCGCCGTATAACGACGGACGATGCGGATGACAGAATGCCACCGCTTGATTCCGGCAGACAACTCACCAAACAGCAGATCGATTTGCTGAAACGCTGGGTCGCTCAAGGCGCCTCATGGCAGGCGCACTGGTCATTCATTGCGCCGCAGCGTCCAGCCTTGCCTCCCGTGAAAGACTCCGCATGGCTGCGCAATGCGGTGGATCACTTTATTCTCGCGAAGATGGAGCACGAGGGCTTGTCGCCATCTCCCGAAGCGGATGCCGCTGCCTTGCAAAGACGCGTCACGCTGGATCTCACCGGCCTGCCTCCTGATTCCTCGGAAACCTCCGAACCCTACGCCGCTCTGGTAGATCGTTTGCTGGCGAGTCCCCGCTTCGGAGAGCGCATGGCCATCCGCTGGCTGGATGCGGCGCGCTACGCGGACACGAGCGGCTACCAGAGCGACGGTGAGAGATGGATGTGGCGCTGGCGCGACTGGGTGATCGACGCCTTCAACGCGAACATGCCTTTTGATCAATTCACCATCGAGCAAATCGGTGGCGATCTTTTGCCAGGTGCGACTCTTCCGCAGAAGATCGCCACTGCGTTCAATCGCAATCACCGTGGCAATGCCGAGGGCGGCATCGTGCCCGAGGAGTTCGCGGTCGAATATGTGGTCGATCGCGTGGACACCACCTGCACAGTCTGGATGGGCCTCACGATGGGCTGCGCGCGCTGCCATGATCACAAATACGACCCTCTCACGCAGCGCGATTTCTATTCGCTTTTCGCCTTCTTCAACAACGTCCCGGAGAAGGGCAAGGCCATCAAGGTCGGCAACAGCGTGCCCTGGATCCCCGCGCCGACAACAGCGCAGCAACGCGAACTAGCTCAGCTCAACGACCGTATCACGAAAGCGGAAGCGCATCTCGCAAAGCTGGAGCCCGGGATCGCGGCCGCGCAGTCGGCATGGGAAAAAACGCTCGTCGATGAAGCCACACCGCCGTGGACAGTCACGCGATCATTGCAAAAGCGTTTTGGCAAGACGGAGGATTTCGACGGCCGGCGCTTCGTCGATGGCGGCGATGTGGGCGACTTCGGTTACTTCGACAAATTCTCGTTCACCGCCTGGATCAAGCCGCACGCTGGCAAGGACGGCGCCATCCTGTCTCGAATGGTGGAAGATCAGAGCGACTCGGCCTTTGCCTCCATCGACGAAGGCTATCGCGTCTTCTTGAAGGATGGCCACGTGCAGCTGCACCTCACGAAAAGGTGGCTCGATGACGCGCTGCGTGTCGAGACGGAAGAGCAGGTCCCGCCAGATCAGTGGCGGCACATTACGGTCGTCTATGACGGCTCACGCGTGGCGGCGGGAGTGAAGATTTTCATCAATGGGCAGCCGCAAAAGCTGCGCGTGCAGCTGGATCAGTTGAACCAGACCTTCGCCACGAAACAACCCTTCCGCATTGGCGCTGGTGGTGGAGCAGCGAATCGCTTCCAGGGCCAAATGCGTGACGTCCGCGTCTATACGCGCGCGCTCACCGACGAAGAGTCAACCATCCTCGCCGCAGCGGAATCCGTGACTGATATTGCGAAGCTGCCTGTCAGCAAACGCACGGTTCTGCAAGCGACGAAGATACGCGCCTGTTTCCTCGCCGAACACGCTGAACCGGCGCAGCGCGCTGCGAAGTCGGAGCTGAACACCCTACGTGAACAACGCGCCGTCTTTGTCGAATCCATCCCGACCCTGATGGTCATGGAGGAGATGCCGGTGCCGCGCGAGGCGCACATCCTAAAGCGCGGTGTGTATGATCAACCTGGCGAGCGCGTGTTCCCTGGTGTGCCCGCGAGCCTGCCGCCGATGCCTGTGGACGCGAAGGCGAACCGGCTCGGTTTTGCCCAGTGGCTCGTGAGTGAAAAGAATCCACTCACCGCACGCGTCGCCGTGAACCAGCTCTGGCAGATGCTCTTCGGCACCGGTCTCGTGAAGACCGCGGAGGATTTTGGTTCACAAGGCGAACCGCCGAGCCATCCCGAACTGCTCGATTGGCTGGCCACCGAATTCATGCGTGACTGGGATGTGAAGCGTTTGATGAAGTTGCTGGTCACCAGTGCCACTTACCGGCAGTCGTCGCGCATCACGCCCGCCGCGCTCGGCCGCGACCCTGAGAACCGTTTGCTTTCGCATGCGCCGCGCGTTCGTCTCTCCGCCGAGATGGTGCGTGATCAGGCGCTGGCATCCGCCGGGTTGCTGGTGGAAAACATTGGCGGTCCGTCAGTGAAACCCTACCAACCATCCGGCCTCGGCAAGGAACTCAGCGGCACCGACCTTGAGTTGGACCACGGCGACAAGCTCTTCCGCCGCGGGCTCTACACCTTCTGGAAGCGCACCAGCCCGCACCCGACAATGACGGCTTTCGACGCGCCGGGCCGCGAAATGTGCTGCGTGCGCCCCTCACGCACCGACACACCGCTGCAAGCGCTCGCGCTGATGAATGACATCACTTTCGTCGAAGCTGCCCGCGCACTTGCCCAGCGTGTGATGCATGAGATGCAGACCCGTGAAGACCGGGTGTGCCATGCTTTCCGCCTCGTGCTCAATCGCGCACCGAAGGAGCAAGAACTGAAGGTGCTGCTCGCTGATTACGATCAGCAACTGACCCGCTTCCGCAGCGACCCTGCTTCCGCGCGCTCACTCATCACCACGGGTGAGTCACCCCGCGACAACTTACTCGACCCCGCCGAACACGCAGCCCTCGCCGCGCTGTGCGGGCTGATTTTGAATCTCGATGAAGCAGTCACGAAACAGTAAGCCATGAACTCATTCATTGATCCCTCACTTCAAGTGACCCGCCGCCACTTCTTCGGCCGGGCGGGCGTCGGTGCGTCGGCGCTGGCTTCGATGATGAACGAGGCAGCGGGCTCGGCAGGCGGCACGCCTCTTCCTGCGAAGGCAAAGCGGGTCATTTATCTCTTCCAGTCCGGCGCACCTTCGCAGCTGGATTTGTTCGATCACAAGCCCGGACTCGCACCGCGTTTTGGAGCCGATCTGCCAAACTCCATCCGCCAGGGCCAGCGGCTCACGGGCATGACGGCCGGGCAGGACCGCTTCCCTACCGCGCCATCGCGGTTCAAGTTTGCACAGCATGGCAAGAGCGGCGCGTGGCTGAGCGAACTGATGCCGCATACGGCGCGGGTGGCTGATGAGTTGTGTTTCATCAAGTCGATGCACACCGAGGCCATCAATCACGATCCGGCGATCACGTTCTTCCAAACAGGCGCCCAACTCGCGGGACGGCCGAGCATTGGCTCGTGGCTCAGCTACGGACTAGGCACTGAGAACCACGACCTGCCCGCATTCGTCGCGCTGCTGTCAAACGGCACGGGCAATCCGATGGACCAGCCGCTCTACGACCGACTCTGGGGCAGCGGCTTTCTCCCGACGAAGCACCAAGGCGTGAAGTTCCGCTCGCAGGGCGATCCCGTGTTGTTCCTTTCCAACCCGCCCGGCTTGGACGCGGGCGCGCGGCGGCGGATGCTCGACGATCTTGCGAAGCTCAACCAGATGGAGTTTGCCGAGGTCAACGATCCTGAGATCAATACACGCATCGCGCAGTATGAACTGGCGTATCGGATGCAAACGAGTGTGCCGGACCTGACGGATGTATCAAATGAACCCGCCAGCACCTTCGACCTTTACGGTCCAGACTCACGCACACCGGGAACCTTTGCGGCGAACTGCCTTCTCGCACGTCGCATGGCCGAGCGCGGCGTGAGATTCATCCAGCTCTTCCATCGCGGCTGGGATCAGCACACGAAGCTGCCAAAGCAAATCGAAGGCCAATGCCGCGACACCGACCAGCCAAGCGCAGCCCTCGTGGCCGATCTAAAACAGCGCGGTCTGCTCGATGATACGCTAGTCGTATGGGGTGGCGAATTTGGCCGCACCGTCTATTGCCAGGGAAGGCTCACGCCGGACGACTATGGTCGCGATCATCATCCCCGCTGCTTCACCATCTGGATGGCCGGCGGCGGCATCAAGGGTGGCATCACGCACGGCGAGACTGACGACTTCAGCTACAACATCACGCGCGATCCCGTCGATGTGCACGACCTGCACGCGACCATCTTCCACTGCCTCGGCATCGATCACACAAAGCTCACCTTCAAGTTCCAAGGCCGACATTACCGGCTGACGGATGTGTTCGGCAAGGTGGTGAAGCCGGTGTTGGCGTAAAACTACGGCGCTGTCTGATAGGAAAATGCTTTTTCGGGGGACGGGTTGTGTTGGCCTTGGACGTGGCGCGGAGAGGTGCTGACATGTTTGACCTTGTGTTCTGAGCACTGGATGCGCGGCACCCGGGCGCTCAGGTAAGTGGGGAGCTGCCAGAAGTTGAGGTGCCGCCGAGGCTTCACCTCGTGATCATAAAAGGGCTGAGTTGGTCGCAGACCGAACAAGGCATCTTTTCCCCAGCCTCCACCTCAAGGTCCATCAGTTTTTTAGCCTGGGCACTTCAACCCCACATCAAACCCTCGTCAACGTTCCGGTCTCCCCGCCGAACGAATCGCTCTCGACGCCGAGCCTCTGCAGGATGGTGACGAAGAGCTTCGCAAGCGGCAGTTCTTCCACCTCCATTTTGCCGGTCCATCCAGCGTCACTGACAATGCCGGCACCGGCTTGATTGTCTTCGTTGCCTTTGCCGAACTTGAGGTAGCGGCCGTTGGTGAATCCGAGGTTCTTCCCACCAGCGGTGATAAGCGGATAGTTGCGTGAGAGGTGGAAGCTGCTGGAGGCAGAGCCATGCATGGCCAGCGTGTTGTCCAGCATGTTGCCTTTGCCGTTCGGCTCAGGAGTGTTCTTCAGCTTCTGGGCGAAGCGTCCGAACTCCTCGGCCTGATAGCGATTGTAGGTGCCGAGGTTTTGCCAACCGCCGGGGCTCTTGACCGCATGCGTCAGGCCATGGGCACCGCCGAGACCGACGGCTAGCGACAGCAGGTCGTGCGGACCTTCGCCGTTCTCTCTGCCCAACTGAAAGGTCGCGACGCGAGTCGAGTCACTCAGGAAGGCGAGGTAGATCAGTTCATACATGGTCTGGAAATAGAGCCGGGCTTCCTTGGGCTCGGCATCCAGATGCAGGTTGCTGGTGTTCACCTGGGGGATGGGAGTCTTGATCCACTTCTGCGCCTTCTCTAGCTTCAGCTCGGTATCGCGCACGGCGTCAAGATACTGGCTGAGCGTCTGTTGATCGTGCTTGGAGAGTTGGCGGCCCAGCGAGCGAGTGTTGTCGATCAGGAGGTCAAGGGCGCTCTTGCTTCTCGCCAGTCGATCGGCTGCGTCTTTGCCGCTGGTCACAAAGAGAAGGTCGAATATCTCCTTGGGTTTGTTCATCGCGGGAATGGGACGCCCTTCACGGTTGAACGACTGTGTCTGGGCTCCACGCGGACCACCGACGCCGCCATTGGTGGACATGACGAGCGACGAATGGCGGGTGAAGTCGCCTGCGTGCTCGGCATACACTTGATCCATCGAGATCGTGTTCTTGTAGGGACCCTGGCCTCCGATGGGCGCGCCCGTCAAATACTGGTCGGCATTGGAATGACCGTGCACGCTTCTGGCCGCGGGATGCGACAGGCCGGAGTAGATCGTGATGTCACTGCGCAGCGGTTGGAGCACATCGAGCACCTTGGTCAGTTCGAAGTCCTTCTCGCCGCCTCGTGGGAACCAACTCCAGTCCTTCCACGCTGGATCGGACTTCAGCGGTAAGCCGACACCGTCAGGGTGATACACGCTGAGGAACCGCTTCGGGGTCGCGTCCTTGGCACGGCCGCCCACAGCGAAGGTCTCCAGCCACGGCAACGCCAACGCCACGCCGGAGCCTCGAAGGAACGTTCGGCGATTCAATGTGTTGGATTTGTGAATCATGGAGTGTCCTATCAATACTCACTTGGAGCTAAAGATGTTGCTCCTAACGATCAGGTTGATCAGGTCGCCCAAGCCATCGTTGCCGCTTCGGAGTTCTGCGGTGATACCGTCAAGCTCAGCACTGTCCGCAAACGTCAGCGGGCGGCCAAGCGCATAGGCGGTGAGCTTGTGCACCATCGCTCTCGCGAATTGATCTTGTCGGTCGGTGAGCAGGTAGCGCTTGAGCCCATCGATGCCAGCCAGTGTCTGGTGATTGAACAGCTCCGAGGTCACATCGACCGGTTGATTCTTGATCTGCGTCCGGTAGGTGCCGAGCGCGTCGTAGTTCTCAAACGCGATGCCCCAGGGGTCGATCTTGGCGTGACAGGAGATGCAGGCCGCCTTGCTCCGATGATCAGCGATGCGTTCCTTTACCGTCATTTTCAGGATGTCGGGGTTCGTCAGATCCACTTGCGGGACATTCGGCGGTGGCGGTGGCGGCGGATCATTCAGGATGTGTTTCAGCATCCAAACGCCGCGCTTGAGAGGATGCGAGTCCTTGCCATCGGAGTTCATGGTCATGATCACCGCATTGGTTAAGAGGCCGCCTCGATTGGTCTGCGGAGTGACCGGCACTTTGCGGAAGTCCGGACCGAAGACCTTGGGGATTCGATAGTG
>JBIKIA010000261.1:0-6873 GCA_044361885.1 Prosthecobacter sp.
CCAAACTCGCCGCCCCAGACCACAAGCGTCTCATCCAACATACCCCGCTGTTTGAGATCGCGGATGAGCGCAGCGGCAGGCTGGTCGATGTCGCCACATTGAAGTCGCAGATCGCTGGGCAGATTGTAGTGCTGATCCCAGCCGCGATGGTAGAGCTGGATGAAGCGCACACCGCGCTCCGCCATGCGCCGCGCCAGCAGGCAGTTCGCCGCGAAGCTGCCCGGCTGGCGTGACTGTGGACCGTAAGCATCCAACGTGGCCGCGCTTTCATCACTCAAATCCGTGAGATCAGGCACACTGCTCTGCATGTGGAAGGCCATCTCATACTGCGAGATGCGCGTGGCGATCTCGGGATCATGCTCGCGGGCGAGCTGTTTTTGATTCAAGGCAGCGATCACATCGAGCTGATCACGACGGGTGCCTGGGTCGATGCCAGGAGGGTTGGACAAATACAAAACAGGATCACCGCTGCTGCGAAAGGCCACGCCCTGATGATTCGACGGCAGAAAGCCCGAGCCCCAGAGCCGGGCGTAGAGCGGATCAGCCGGGCGCGCCGCACTGCCACGTGAAAGCAGAACCACAAAGGCAGGCAGGCTGCTGCTCCCACTGCCGAGTCCGTAGCTGAGCCAGGCACCAAAGCTTGGCCTGCCAGGCTGCTGATGGCCTGTCTGCAGGTAGGTCACCGCCGGATCGTGATTGATCGCCTCCGTGTGCATGGATCGGATAAAGCAAAGTTCATCCGCCACCCGAGCCGTATGCGGCAGCAGCTCGCTCACCCAGGCACCGCTCTTTCCATGCCGGGCAAACTTGAACATCGAAGCCGTAATCGGCAGCGACTTCTGCCCGCTGGTCATGCCCGTGAGGCGCTGGTCTCCACGCACGGAAGGTGGCAGCTCCTGACCATGCAGCTTTTGCAGACCCGGCTTATGATCGAAGAGATCGAGCTGGGACGGGCCGCCATGCATGAAAAGATAAATGATGCGTTTCGCCTTCGGGGCGAAGTGCGGCATGGCATCCGCATCACCGGAAAGTGAGGCCAGAGCCATGCCCCCGAGACTCAAGCCCGTGCTGCGGATGAACTGGCGGCGCTGGAGGAGATCATTCATCGCATCATGATGGCTTCGTCGAGGTTGAGCAGCGTATGTGAGACGAGGGTCCACGCGGCGAGTTCGCCGACATCGAGCTTCGGATCTCGCATCGCAGCACCGATGGAGAGCAGCGAGACAGCATGATCCCGATGCATGGAAAAATGAGCACGCTGGCGTGCCAGCAGACCGCGCAGCATGGCGACTTCATCCGCCTCAGGCTCACGCAGGAGCACGCGCTGCCAGAGCTGGTGCAAGCGGGATTCATCCGTGGGAGCAGCCTTCCACTGGCGTTCAGCAAGCACGCGGGCGGCTTCGAGAAACGTGTCATCATTGAGCAGCAGCAGCGCCTGCAGCGGCGTGTTCGTGCGTGAGCGCCGCACGGTGCATTTTTCACGAGTCGGCCCATCAAAGGTCAGCAGCGCTGGCGGCGGTGCCTGCCGCTTCACATAGGTGTAGAGGCTGCGCCGCCACTGATCTTCGCCAGTACTCATCTGATAACTTTCCTCGCCATTGTAAGACACCGCTTCCCACAAGCCGGAGGGCTGGAAAGGCTTCACACTTGGCCCGCCGACCCTGGGCACGAGCAGACCGGACAAGGCCAGTGACTGATCACGCAGCATCTCGGCAGAGAGCCTCATGCTCGGCCCTCGCGCGAGGAGACGATTCTCCACATCCTGATGAGAACCCTCTGCGGGAAACTGGGAACGCTGCCGGTAGGTCTGCGAAGTCACGATGAGTCGGAGCAGCTTCTTCACATCCCATCCGCTCTCACGAAAGGTACAGGCAAGCCAGTCGAGCAATTCAGGATGCGTGGGCGGCTCGCCCTGCGTTCCGAAGTCGTTCGGTGTGCGCACCAAGCCCTCACCGAAGCATTGCTGCCAGAGACGATTCACCGCCACGCGTGCCGTGAGCGGATTCTCCGGAGAGACGAGCCAGCGTGCGAAACCCAGACGGTTCTTCGGCAGTTCGCGATTCCACGGCGCGAGGGCGTCCGGCACACCGGGGAGCACCTTGGCGAGAGGTTTGTCGTATTGCCCACGCTCAAGCACATGCGTGCTGCGTGGCGTGGTCATCTCCTGCATGACAAGCGTGGTCGGGATAGCCTCACGCAGTGCTTTCTCAGCCTTGATGGCAGCCTTCACATCCTGACGCGCTTTCTGCACCGAAGGTTCGGCAAAGTGGGTGATGAAGTCATCCAGCAGCACCTCCGCATCAGCCGCGCTGCGTTTCGCCACGGGCTGCTGGAGAATGCCGCGAATCCGCTCCCCACGAAACCAATCACCCACCTCGGCGACATCCATCGCACGCGGGAGGATGCGCAATTCATCGAGGCTTCCGTAGAAGCCGAGATTCGCATCCCGCCGACCGATGCGCATGGGTTCGTTATTGGCGATGGAACCCTCCAGGGTATCACGCCGCACTTCGAGCGTGCTGGGAATTGCGTCAATTAACACCCGCAAACCTCCCGCATGTCGTGAGCCATCATAACTAACGACGACGTGATGCCAGGTCTTTGCCGACATCGCCTCCACGGTCACCACCTCGATGGCACTCGCCCCCCAGCGATGCACCAGATTCACCTGAAGCCGGCCTTTTTGCCAGATCATCTCCAGTCCACGGCGCTGCCCCGTGGGCTCGATCAGTGAAAGCGGGCAGCTCAGCGAGCCCTCTGCATTCACCCAGAAGCCGATGCTCCACGGCGCATCGGGATTGAAGCCTGCCACGCGTCCTTCCACGTGCTGCGTGGCATCAAACTTCGCCGCCGTGTCATGTGCTCCTGCCGCAAACTCCAGCGTGGTGCCGAGCGCCTTCATGCCGGAGCCGATAGGTCCGTCGAAGGGCTCGTGCCAGCACGCATCCGCAGGCGTTGCAGGCAGCTCTACGGCAGCGCGTTGCTCCCAAAGAGCGATCTTTGGTTTCAAGGATTCTTCCATGGGCGCAAAGATCTTCTTCACCTCCACGAGCCGAGTCTTGGCCCGCGCGAGATCACGCTGCTGCTCCACGGACGGCACCTCGATCAAGGGCGGTGGGTTGTCCGCCTTGATGAGCCCGCTCTCGGGCACCTGATTGAAGAAAGCGAAGAGCTGGTAAAACTCGCGCTGGGTGATGGGATCAAACTTATGATCATGGCACTGCGCGCAGCCTGCGGTGAGTCCCATCCAGGTCGTCATCGTCGTATCCACACGGTCCACGACATACTCGGTGCGGAACTCTTCATCGATGATTCCGCTCTCGTTGTTTGCGATGTGATTGCGATTGAAGCCGGTGGCGATGCGCTGCTGCACGGATGCTCCTGGTAGGAGATCACCGGCGAGCTGCTCGATCGTGAATTGATCAAACGGCAGGTTCGAATTGAAGGCCCCAATCACCCAATCACGCCACAACCACATCTGCCGCGGCTTGTCTCCGAAGTAACCATTCGTGTCCGCGTAGCGTGCCGCATCCAGCCATGAGACCGCCATGTGCTCGCCGAAGTGTTTGGAAGCCAGCAGCTCATCCACAAAAGACTCGTAGGGTTTCTCGATCATCTCCGGCGATGGCGGCAAGCCTGTCAAAGCAAGCGACACACGGCGGATCAAAATCACCTTGTCCGCTTCTGGTGATGGCTTGAGTCCGAGTCGGGCAAGATCCGCGTGGACGATTTTATCCATCGATGTCGCCGCACTTTTCTTCGGCGGCACGAAGGCCCAGTGCTTCTGGTATTCGGCACCTTCGGCGACCCATCGTTTGAGCACCGCGATCTCCGCCGCCTTGAGTGGCTCGTGATCTTTTGTCGGCGGCATGACGTCATCCGCATCCGTGGTGGTGACCCGGTTGATCAGCTCACCTGACTCAATCACCTTTTGCGCATCCTCGCGCACATCGAGCCGCAGCTTGCCCTTCCTCGTGGCGACATCGAAGCCGTGGCATTTGAAGCATTTGCCCGAGAGGATGGGGCGCACCTCGCGATTAAAGTTGATCCGTGCCTCCACGCCGACGGTGGCCAGAGGCCAAAGCGCCATGAGCAGGAGCGAGTTTCGGGGGTTCATGAGCACGGAGCGGGCAATCCCAGATATTACGCCCTGCCTGATGCTCTCTCTTGCGTCCGGCCCGGCTTCCGCTAAAACCTCGGAACCATGTCTCTCGAATCCGACCGCGCTGAACTCGCCCAAATCCTCCGTTCCAAATCCGTGAAGACGGGCAAATTCACCCTCGCCTCCGGTAAGGAAAGTGATCTCTACGTCGATTGCCGCGTGACCACGCTAGATGCGCGCGGAGCCGTACTAGTGGGCCGCGTGCTGCATGATTTGCTTCGGAAGGAAGAGGCGGCTCGCGGGCTCAAGATCGGCTCGCTCGGCGGACTAACGATGGGCGCGGACCCGATCACGCTCGCGGTGGCGATGACCTCCAGCATGGCGGCCGATGCGAAGCCCGTGCAGGCATTCGTCGTGCGCAAAGAGGCGAAGGATCACGGGCGCGGCAAACGCATTGAGGGGAACTTCACGCCAGATGAACCAGTGGTCGTCGTCGATGACGTGATCACCACAGGCGACTCCACTTTGAAAGCAATCCAGGCCATCGAAGCCGAAGGCGGAAAAGTCGCCTTTGCTCTCATCCTCGTGGATCGTGAGGAAGGCGGAAGACAAAACATCGAGGGCAAAGGCTTCCCCGTCGTAGCCGCCTTCACCCGCAAGGAACTCGTCGGCTGATCAAAGCTGCTTTTCCATGCGGTAGTCATCCATGACAAAGCCGCTGCCGATGTCCGTGCAGATCTCTTCGAGAAAGGCAAAGCCTGCGCGCTGATAGGCGCGGATGGCCTGCGTGTTGGCCCGATTGACGCGCAGTTGCAGCTTCGTGCAACTAAGCTCGCGGGCACGCTCACTGGCCCAGGTCAGTGCTGCCGCACCGAGACCGCGTCCATGCATCTCGGGCAAGAGGTAGAGCTTGTTGATGAAGCAGATGTCGGTGCCTGCGTAGTGCTCAAAAGAAACATAGCCCACCGGCCCGTGCCCTGCGGCCTCGATCAGGGCAAACCAGGTGCCGCGCAGCTCCATCTCCCGCGCCATGGCGCTGGGCTGATACCAGATGGAGAGCATGTAGTCGATCTGCGCATCGGTGATGATGCCGGGATAAACCGCTGGCCAGATGCGGTGCGCGAGCTTCTGCACCACGGGCAGTTCCTCCACACCGATGCGGCGTACGCGCATCACCAGCGGAGCACGCACTTCTTTGCCGAGCTCGGCCTGCACCCAGGCAAGGGCCGCCTCCCAGCGCGTAAGATCATCCGCAGGAGAGAGTGTCTTGAGTTTGTCAGCAATCATCGCGCGTGTCGGCTCGCACACGCCTTCCTGGATGATCTGCTTCAGATCCGATGGAAACTGCAACTCGGGCAGGATCTCCTTGGCCAGATACCAGCAGGCCCAGGCGCGCCAGGAGCGCAGCTCTTTGTTCGGCTCCACCATCCGCGTGGCTAGATGCTGCCAATGCCGTCTTGGATTGCCGATGAACTGCTCTTCACCTGGACGGTGAACCATGAGCCAGGCCAGAGCCTGATAAGGCAGTGGCAGACGCGTCATCACAGGATCATCTGCTGACAGCACACAGCTCAGTGCTCGATTCAGCGCCAGGATGCACTTCGCGGGGAAGCCCTGCTGCCAGAGTGTCTGCGCGCAGAGATGACAGGTTTCGTAAAAAACCGCGCCGCGATCTTTGCCCAGGGCATTCACCTCCGCCGCGCCATGCTCGCGATCAATCGCGGGCAACAGTGGATGCGGCGCATTGACAGCAATCATGGCATCAGGCCTCGTCGTCCTCGGTCCACTCTTCCATCAGGCGCGACAGCTTGCGCTTCAGAGTCACTTTGGCCGTGGCCGACATACGGTCGATGAAAAGTACGCCGTTGAGGTGATCAGTCTCATGCTGGAAGGCACGCGAAAGCAGCCCGTCAGTCTCCCATACCTGCGTTTCGCCATCGAGCGTCTGGAAGGTCACCTTCACATCGAGACTGCGGCGGATGTCGCCACGCAGTCGTGGGAAGCTGAGGCAGCCTTCTTCGTCGATGTCCTTCTCTTTGCCCAGCTCCAGCACCGGGTTCAAAAAGATGACGGGCATGTGCTTCACCATGTCCACCGGTTCGCCATTGATGCGCAGGTAGCTGATGCACTTCGGATTGTGGGACACATCGATCACTGCGAGCTGCACATCCTGCGCCACCTGCGGTGCCGCCAGACCCACGCCATTGGCTGCGCGCATGGTTTCGATCATGTTGGCCGCGAGTTCACGGATCTCCGGCGTCGCCTGAGCGATCAGACGGCATTTGGCACGGAGGACAGGTTCGGGGTAGCGGACGATTGGCAGGACCATGGGAGAGCCTTTGCGAATACACAGCTTTCCAGTCCCCGCCAGCCGAAATCCGGTCTGCTGACTCGGTCGTGGGCAGGCTTGATCCTCTTTCAAAACTCGGCCAAGGGAAACGATGCCCTCCCCTCAAGCCTACATCTTCGACCTCGACGGAACCCTCATCGACTCGCTCGCGGACATCGCGGAGTCGATCAACCGGATGCTCGATGATCGTGGGTATCCGCGCTGCAAGCCCGGGGACTTCAAGCAGATGGTCGGCGATGGCATGGAGAAGCTCGTCGAGCGCGCCCTGCCGGAGTCGGTGCGTGAGGAGAAGCTCATCCTCACCTGCGTGGAGGAGTATCGAGCCCACTACGACACGCTCTGGAATGCACAGACGCGACCTTATGAAGGCATCGACGAAATGTTGGCCGCGCTAAAGGCACGCGGCGTTAAGCTTGGCGTG
>JBIKIA010000332.1:0-5551 GCA_044361885.1 Prosthecobacter sp.
TCACGGCACTTGGCAGTATTCTTGTCTTTTACGCGCTGGATTCTGAAGCGGTCTTTGGTGTGAGGTTGCGTAACTGGTTCATTTATGGAGGCTGGAATTCTGTTTGTACCGGGATGACCTTTGGATTTGCAGCAGTTTGGGCTTCCTATGAATGGAGAAAATCACAGATTAAGAAGGAAAAGCTAACCTGGCTCGCTGCGGCGGTGATGCTGATCTTCGCCACACTGCTGACGATGAGTCGTGGAGCGCTTTTCGCCCTATTCATAGCGAATGCCGTGTGGATGCTGGCACTGGGCTGGCGAACAGCATTGAAGCCTGTGCTGCTGCTGCTCGGCTGTGTCACACTATTCCAGGTGAGTGCTCCCCTTATTTCCAATATAGCCGCACAAGATGTGTCCAAAAGACTGGGAATCGCCGAGTCGGCAGTGACGTCTGAAATGCTGGCGGATGGAGTGGTGTCTTCCAATCCGGCGGCACGGGTTCTGGAGCGTGCGGACAATGGTCGGTTCGCCATTTATGCGGCGGCTTTCAGCAGCATGACCACCTGGCAGGACTGGCTTTTTGGCAAAGGACTGTGGTCGGAAAATGATTTCTGGTCCTGCTCTCTGGACTGGTATCCCGAGCATCTGCACAGCATTTTTATGGATGCTTTCGTGCGTGGTGGTTTGCCTGGTCTGGCCGGATTGCTCCTCATCATCGGCTGGGCTCTGCGGCGTGCTTTCCTGCTGGCTCGTGCAGGAGAGGAACTTTGGCTCGTGCTAGCCGCCTTTGGCATCACTGGCCTTGTGTTTGATGGAGACAGTGCATTCTCCCTGCTCACGCTGCCGCGCTTTGAGACTCTACTGCTGTGGGTCCCGCTGGTGATCGCCTCCACGCGTTACCTCGCTGCTGTAGAATCATGCTCTGGCTTTGCCAAACCAGCGATCACGGCCTAGTTTGATCCTGTGTCTGGTCATCTGCCCACGTCCTCATGGCATCTGCTCCGCCACTTGTTGCGGCAGGGACGGACGTGGCTGCGTGACATGCTCGCGAGCAACGCACTGGACCCCTTCCCCTTCCGACGCTGGCTGAAAGGCTACGGGCCACGGCGGCTGAAGGCGGACGTGAAGGCCGCCTTTTCCGTGGCCCTTTTAGATCTGCCACAAGGCATGGCCTATGCCGCCATCGCCGGGCTGCCTTTGCAGTTCGGCACGATGTGCGCCGCCGTTTCGGGCATGGTGGGCTCACTGTTCGGCAGCTCACGTTACACGGTGCTCGGACCGACGAACGCGACCGCGTTCATGATCTTCTCCTACTTCGCCGCCGATCCGCAAATGGATCGCATCAGCATGATGCCATTGCTCGTCTTCATGGTCGGCACACTTCTGCTCTTCGGTGCTTTCTTGCGTGTGGCTGAGCTGGCGCAATACATCAGTCGAACCGTCGTCGTGGCCTATGTGACTGGAGCTTCTCTTCTCATCATCACGAACCAGCTGGCGAACATCTTCGGCATCACCATGACGGTGACAATGGAGGATGGAAGTTCATTTCAGCGGCGCACATTGCCGGGCATCTTCATCCATCTCGTCACCCATGCCACCGAGGCGCACTGGGAAAGCTTGGCCGTCGCGGCAGGAACGGCGCTGATCTACATTCTGGTTCGCCGTACGCGGCCCGCTTGGCCTGCGCTAGCACTCGGTCTGGTTCTGGCCTCGCTCATCGCCGTCGGTATGAACGGATTTGGTATTGAGATCGATACCTACTCGGATGCACGCTTCGGGATCTTCGATCTCCTGCCACCCTTTCCCGATTTCGTCTCGCCGCGTTTCTTTTCGGACTTCAGCCACCTCTTCGGCCTCGCCATAGCGATTGCCTTCCTCGCCACGCTGGAGAGTTCATCCATGGCGAAGACACTCGCGAGCGTGAGCGGCCAGAAAGTGGATGCGAATCAGGATATGTTCAGCCTCGGCATGGCCAATCTAAGCTGTGCCTATCTCAGCGGGATGCCGTGCTCAGGTTCACTCACGCGCAGTGCTCTGAATTTTCAGAGTGGAGCTCGCACGCCGCTTTCGGCATTTTTCAATGGCCTGCTTTGCCTCATTGGCGCGCTTACCCTCGGACATCTCGTGGGCTACATCCCCCGCGCCTCGCTGGCGGTGCTGATCATTTGCGTCGCTATCTCACTGATCAATCGCCGGAACATTCGCATCTGTCTGAGCGCCACGGGGTCCGATGCGCTGGTCTTTCTCGTCACCCTGGCTGCCACGCTGCTGGTACCGCTGCATGTGGCCATCTTCACGGGTGTAGGCATGTCCGTGGTGCTCTACTTGCGCAAAGTCAGCCAGCCCACGCTGATCGAGTATGAGTTCAACCAGGAGGGAAACCTCGCTGAAGCTGCCCGGCCGGGTGTGCGGGCCAATCCCGCCGTTTCTATCGTCCACGTCGAAGGGGAGCTCTTCTTCGGTGCGGCGGATCTCTTCCGCACGCAGATCCAGCGCACATGCAGTGACCCGAACCTGCGCATCATCATCCTGCGGCTGAAAAGCGCCCGCCATCTGGATGCCACCTGCGTCATCGCCATCGAGGAGCTCGTGCGCCTGCTTCGGCGTGAGGGGCGTGATCTGCTCATCAGCGGCGTGATGAAGGATGTCTATCGAGTGCTGCGTGACTCCGGCCTCATCGACACCATCGGCAAAGACAACATCTTCCCCGCCAGCCCGAGCAACCCAAACCTCGCCACGCGCAACGCTCTGAAGCGTGCCCAGCAGATTCTTGGCACCACCGAGGCGGACGTGAAGATCTTTTTTGACCCCACCAAGAAAATCTAGTTCACAGGGCGCTCCATACACGACCTGGGGCGCAAACCCAGGTGCCGACACGCTCATGTAGTGATTCATATTTCCCGCCAGCGGCCCAGGGGGAAAAGGCGGGCAGGATCCAGCGCTGTGTTTTCGGCGACGTCTGCTCCTGGATCAGCGCAGGCAGGCGCAGTTGCAGGCCGGCACCATCTCTAAAACGCACTGAGGGATGCTCATGCCCGGTAATCACGACGCCAGCGTGCTCGGAAAGCGGCAGATGCCCATGCTCAAAGAGAAATGCCCCTTCGCGGTGCGACTTTACAAAAGTCCGACCTCTGCGTAAGCCGACGCGGTCATGATTACCCTCAACACAGATCAGCGGCACCTCCTCACGCAGGCGATCCAGAAGTGACAGTGTCTCCTCTGCCGAGGCTCCGCCATCCATGATGTCACCCACCAGGATGAGTCGCTCCGGACGGTGATCTCTCAGCAGACTCATCAGTACCGTCTCACACTGGCTCATGCCCCAGTCTGGCATCAGCACGCCGCCGCGGGCGCGCCGCACCTCATAGCCGAAGTGGATGTCCGCCACCGCCATCCAACCCTGCGTCACATGCACCAGAGCCCGTCGCGCATCCAAGATCACTCCAGGGGAGATCTCCTTCCGAGCCGCAGGCGTGCAGGTGGGGAGTGAAGGAGCGGGGGGGCGGACACGGGGAGATTTGACGAACATGTAGGGAGTGGATGGCTGGAGCTGTTCCAGCGGGGACGCTGCATGTAGTTCAGATCGGTCCTGCGAGCGATGGCTTTCGATACCCATGGATGGGTTTTGTTTAGGCCCGGTCTTTTTCATGTCTCTGTATGTAATGCCGAGTTTTCGCCCGACTTCAAAAGAGAAGGCGACTCATCGCCTCGTCATGCAGTCAGCAGCAATTCGATGCCAGATGGCCGGGGCTGTTCGGTCACTTTTTGAAGAAAAATCAAAAAAAGTGCATTTTCTGCGTAACGCACACAGAGCTTTCCGGTATTCCATATGTGTCCACAGGTCACTACATGCCAAAAATCGACTTTCACGGTGTCTGATCAAAGCAGGTGTGGCCTGTGGGCGGTTTATCCCCCACAATTGCATGTCGTTACATCCCACGTCACATGCTATGGCTTGGACTGCGACATCTAGCCTTCCCAGCCTAGCCTTCGCATCTCAAGAACTCGTTGACGCATCGCGCCAAAGCGAGATCGAGCGTCTCCGAAATGGCGGCGAACACGCCGATCATACAGAGGATTTTACCTTCTATGTCATTCTGCCCCTGCTGCTTTTGCTCGGCCTCACGGTGCTCGGACGCCGCATCATCTCCTGACGGGAGCCCCACTTCCTGCTTGCCTCACGCCTCTGGCAGGGCAAAGACGGGCCGACTCTCATGGAAAAACTCATCGTCCACGGCGGCGCGCCTCTGAAGGGCCGCGTCAACATCAGCGGCTCGAAGAACTCGTCCCTGCCCATCCTCGCAGCCACGCTCCTCACCAAGGACACCTGCACCATCCGCCGTGTGCCGGATTTGAGCGATACGAACTACATGGTCCGCATCCTCGGTGAACTCGGTGCCGAAGTGGAGCGCGCCAGCGGCGTCGTTGTCGTGAAGGCGGAGAAAATCAAATCCGTGGCCCCCTACGACCTCGTCCGCAAAATGCGCGCCTCCATCTGCGTGCTCGGACCGCTTACGGGCCGCCTGCGAAAATGCACCGTCTCTCTCCCTGGCGGCTGCGTCATTGGAGATCGCCCCGTGGATCTCCATCTCAAGGGCCTCGAAGCCCTTGGAGCTGAAATCCAGGTCGAAGGCGGCGACATCCGCGTCAATGCGCCGAAGAAAACCTTCAAAGGCAGCACCATGAACCTCATGGGCAAACACGGTTCCACCGTGCTCGGCACCGACAACATCATGATGGCCGCCGTTCTCGCCAAAGGCATCACCGTCATCGAAGGCGCCGCCGCCGAACCCGAAGTGGAAGACCTCGCCAACTTCCTGATCAAGATGGGGGCCAAAATCGAAGGTGCAGGCACCAATCGCATCACCATCGAAGGCGTCAAAGAACTTCACGGAGCCGAGCACACCGTCATTCCCGACCGCATCGAAGCCGGAACCTTCCTCTGTGCCGGAGCCATGATCGGCGAGGGCATCACGATCAAGCGAGTCATGCCCGAGCATCTCAAAACCGTCACCGACGTGCTAAAGAAGTGCGGCTTCCCCATCGAGATCGGCAAAGACAGCATCTCCATCGCCCCGAATCCAGCGGCGAAGGGCTTCAATCTCACCACGCTCTGCTACCCCGGCTTCCCCACGGACATGCAGGCGCAGTTCTGCGCGCTTGCATGCGTTATCAATGACGTCTCCACCATCACCGAGACCATCTTCCCACAGCGCTTCATGCATGTGGCTGAGATGAAACGCATGGGTGCCGACATCGATCTTCAGGGTGCCACAGCCCGGATTCGTGGCGGAGCCAGCATGAAAGGTGCCCCCGTCATGGCCAGCGACCTCCGCGCCTCCGCCGCCCTCGTCCTCGCGGGTCTCGTCACCGAAGGACGCACCGACGTGAACCGCCTCTATCACATCGACCGCGGCTACGAGCATCTCGATGACAAGCTGGCGTCTCTCGGCGCACAGCTTGAGCGTGTCCGCGAGTGAGTTTCCCGGCTCATCCTCCCGTAAGTCGGGAAAAAGGAAGCTAGATTCGGCTTAGCGATGCTATCTGGGCGGAATCTGAGCCTCAGATTC
>JBIKIA010000262.1:0-6871 GCA_044361885.1 Prosthecobacter sp.
TCAGTCTGGGACATACCTTTGAAAAAGGCCAGTTCAATAGCCGCCGTCTGATCGCGGGGCAGTCCACCCAGCGCACCATGCAGCCGCGTGACAGCACCTTCGCAGGCATGGCCTTGAGCACTCGCAGCGGGATCAGATGGCAGGTCCACGAGAGCCTCCTCGGCAAGGCGTGCCAGGCCATCGCTCCGTCGCTTCTGAGCACGCATTCGGTCAATGGCTTTGTGTCGGGTAATGACCACCGCCCAGCTCAGCGGCTGCCCCAGCGAAGCATCGTAGAGAGCCGCCCGCTCCCAGATTTGTCTCAAACCATCCTGCAAAACTTCCTCGGCCTCGTGCATGTCTCCCAAGACCTTGATGGCAATGGAGTAAAGCAGCGTCGAATGGCGATCATAGAAAGTGCCGAGCGCCGACTCATCACCCCTTGCCATCTGCTGGAGCAGTTCCTCATCCTTGGGGCCGGGAAAACCGGCGGCGATGTCCGCGGCAAGGTTCATGCTGCAAAAAACGGCCAGCCATAGCACAACGCACAGGCTCCTGACTCCGGTTTGGAGTTTGTGGGCAAGGAAGCGCGTATGGTCGTTAACATTGGCATTCGTATTAGCCAAAGCTAACGCCTGCGACAAGGCCAATGGTCTCATCTTCCACAGTAACAGGAGCCGTTTTCTCATTTTCAGATGGCGGTCTGGAGCTGCTGGCGGAGTTCGATCAAGCTGCGACGGATCACTGTTTTCACCGTCCCCAAAGGCAAGCGCAGGCGCTCGGCAATCTCCGTGTGGCTCAGGTCACTGAAATAGGCCAGATCCAGCACGCAGCGCTGCTCCGGACGCAGACGGGCCATTGCCTGCCGCACCGTCTGCCGGAGTTCACGCCGGAGCGGCTCTCCAGCGGAAAAATCATCCATATCCGACGAGCACCAAAACTCCGCCTGCGTGCGTTCCAGCTTCTTTTGTCGTCGCTCGCTGGAGCGCATGATGTCGATGGCCTTGTGCCGCAGAACCATCACCGCCCATGAAAGCGGGCTGCTGAGTCCAGGATCGTAGTTGGATGCCTTGTTCCAGATCGTAATCAAAGTGTCCTGCAACACATCTTGGGCATCCTGCTCATCTCGCAGCATCTTCAGAGCCAGCCCATACAGACACGAAGAATGGCGATCATAAAAAAGATCCATGGCCTCCGCATCTCCAACCCCCATGCGTTGGAACAAGGCGACATCAACCTGCCGCTCAGGATCATGACTCGGAATGGCTCTCGTCTTGAAGGGATGCACTATTGGCGAAACAGACCAGATGGCTCCCGCTACCAGACGCGAAGCAGGAAGCGGCACATCGAAGTTCGTCTTGGAACGATTCCAGACGACGGCAGGCGTGGGCAAGAGAGATGTCATGGCGATCAGGAAGATGTTCGAGAGTTGTCGCCATCCCCCGAATGAAGGGGAACGGCGGCGGAAGAACGCTAACTTTTCCTGACCGGATGCAGCACCGAGAAAAATATCTCAGCGCCCGCTTACTTCTTCTCCCTTTGCAGGCAGCATCAGTATGGAACCCTTGATTGGAATTCGGTGTTCACTGCTCTGCGTTCCCAGGCTTCAGCCAGTAGAGCACGCTCATGCGCACGGCGATGCCGTTTTCGACCTGCTGATTGATCAGGCTTTTTTCATAGCTCATGCCAAGATCGGTGATTTCGACCCCGCGATTCACCGGACCAGGATGCATGAGCCAGAGGCCGCGCTCGCGGAGGATGCCCACGCGGGCATCGGTGAGGCCGTAGTTCTTGTGATACTCGGCGGCGCTGGGGAAAAAGGGCTCGTCCATGCGCTCGCTCTGCACGCGCAGGAGATAGATCACATCGGGGCGGAAATCGAGGGCGTCAGTCCAGTTGCCAAACTGTGGGATCTCGTCAGGCACCCCGCGCGGCATCATGGTGCCGGGCGCGAGATAGGCCACGCTCATGCCGAGACGTCGGAAGATCAGGCTCGTGCTGCGGGCGACGCGCGAGTGCTGAATGTCACCGACGATCAGCGCCCTAGCGCCGCGCAGATCCTTGAGCTTCTCCCTGAGGGTGAAGGCATCCAACAGTGCCTGCGTGGGGTGCGCATGCCAGCCATCTCCCGCATTGATGACGCTGGCACGGGTGTTTTGCGCGATGAGGTTTGGGGTGCCCGACTGCTTGTGACGCACGACGATGTAATCGACCTTCATCGACTCCAGCGTCTCCACCGTATCGAGCACGGACTCGCCTTTGACGACACTGGAGGACTCGATATCAAAGCGGATGACGTCAGCCGAGAGACGGCTGGCAGCGACTTCAAAGGATGAGCGGGTGCGTGTGCTCGGCTCATAGAAAAGGGTGAGCACCGACTGGCCCTTGAGTGTCGGCACCTTCTTCACCGTGCGCTTGAAGAGATCTTTAAAGGGGCCCGCATTCGCCAGCACGAACTCGATCTCTTCGTCCGTGAGCGAGGCGATATCGAGGAGGTCTTTGCGTGGCGTCATGGTGTGGTTTTTCAAAAAAGGTCAGGCGGTCTTGTTTTCCCAAGTGGTCACGAACACTTCGTCGCGGCCATCCATCTCGGTGAAGCGGACATTCACGCGCTCGTGACTTGGCAGATCGATCCGAATCCCGGCATACTCGGCGGTGAAAGGCAGCTCACGTCCATCACGATCCACCAGCGCAGCGATCTGCACACAGCGTGGACGGCCAAAGCCCAGGAGCTCCTCCAACGCTGCGCGGGAAGTGCGCCCGGTGTACATGACCTCGTCACAAAGGATCACCACCATGTCATCGAGATCAAACTCGATCTCGGAGCCCTCCAGCTTCGGCAGCACGGTGAAGGACTTTAGGTCATCGCGATACTGGGTAATATCGATCCGACCCAGCTCGACCTCGTGATCCATGGTGATGAGCCGAGCCGCGAGAGCTTCCGCAAACGGGACTCCACGGCGATGCACCCCGACAAGGGCCAGACGCTCACCCGGCCAGGCTTTCGAGATCTCCGCGGCGATTTCATCCAAACAACGACCCACCCCGGCAGAGTCGAGGAGCTGGCGTTTGGGCGCGGAGGAGTCAGGCACAAGCTGGAGATGAACGCGGCCCGCAGAGGCGTCAACGCGAAAGTCAGCGGGCGTCCTTTCTCTCAACTGATCAGCAGCAGCCTCGGCGTCTGGCCGGGGAGCGTTTCTGGAGCGCGGTGGATGCAGGGCGGCACCGGGCATCCAGGGTAAGCCACAGCAATGCGCCACAGATTGCCCTGACCGAAGGCAAAGGACCGGGCCTCACCGACGGGCAAGTAGTGCAGGTCGAAACACTGGTCACTCAGATGCTCACGGAAGCCCTCATCATCCTCGCCGCCGAAGAGACGAAGCAACTCGGCACGAGTCTCGGGAATGTCCACCCGCCGAATCGCCTCTTCATTCTTCAGGCCCTCGCTTGAGGGGCCGTGATAAGTGCAAAGCCAGGTGTCTGCCTCTACCGTGGCGCTGTCCACGTGGAAGGACCCCACATCGGTGGGCACGGGGCCGGGATTCTCGTCACGGAGACAACCGTTGATGCAGTCCAGCACAGGGTCGCGGTCATGCTCGCGTAGCATTCGGAGGTCTTCTAGCAGCACCTCGACGGCCACCTTTCCCGCCTCACCCAGAGGTAGGGCGCGGAGTGTGTCCTCATCCAGCGTGGTGATTCCCTCACGGGTTTGCAGATGCGCCAAAACGTCGGCGAAGTCTCCCGGAAGCTTCCGCTCCCAGCACAGGGCATTCACACTATTGGCGAAACGCGTGGTGACCAGTTCGTGGAAGCTCGACACCCGCTGGATGCGTGGATAGTCGGCTGGAAGGGAAAACACAGGCATGACGGAAGCGGTCACTTCTCCCCGATAAAAACATCGACCTGCTGGCCGACGTAGAGGCTTTTGCCAGCGGGAATTTTTAAGCGATAAATGACCTGAAGCACGCGGGTGTCCACGCGCTCATTACTGGCTCCAGTGAGGGACTGCTTGGGGATGACGAAGGGGTCGATCCGTTCGAAGACTAGGTCGTAGGCGGTGACGCTGTCGCCTTTGAGATAGGCTTTAGCGGGCATGCCGGCACGCACAGACATGGCATTTTGTTCATCGACATCGGCACGGACCTGCAGGGTGTCCACCTCACCGAGGATGATCGCTGGCTGCTTGTTCTGCGGGGAGGCGTATTCACCAGCGCGGATGTTCACCTGAAGAATGGTGCCATCTCGTGGCGCACGGACGGTCATGCGGTCGATCAGCAGCTTCGTCTGCTTCACAGCAGCGTGGGCAGCGGCGAGCTGGGCTTGAGCCTGGGCGGACTGGGCTTTGGCGACGGTGACATCGTTGGTGCGGTTGCGCAGATCATCTTGAGTGATGGCACGCTGATCGGTCACGGACTTCAGTCGGTCCAACATGTCCTGCTGCTTCGCGAGCTGGGCGAGCGCGATATCGAGATTAGCCTGGTTCACGGCGATCGCAGCTTCGTGATTGATGAGCTGTGCCTGGAGTTCGCGGTCATCGAGCTGGAGGAGCGCATCTCCCTTTTTCACCTTTTGCCAGACTTTGACCATGACATCCGTGGTGAGAGCTGGAGCGGGCGGCCCGATGCTGACATTTTCATCCACGGACTCGAGGATGCCGGTGGCGGCCACGCCTTTGGCAAAAGGCTTCTCCGGTGGCTTCACAGGCGGCGGGGTGATGGGAGTCTCCTGCGCGCGGATGACATCCATGACCTGGGTCATTTGCCACACGCCAGCGATGGCGAGCGCGATGCTGCCGTAGCGGACGAGATTGGGGACGATGTTCACGGGGCGTGATACGCGGCTGATCACGTTTTGGCAACGAAGGAGAAGCTCGTGCTTCCCCTTCCCTGCCTTTTGTGGCAGGAAGCGCTCATGAACGAAGACACTCTCATCCGCATTGGCATCGTCGGCGCAGGCGGCATCGTGAAGCAGCGGCATTTGCCCGGGCTTCGTGCCTTGCGCAATATCCAAATCACCGCCGTGGCGAACTCGACCCTGGCGAGTGCGGAGGCTTTCTGTGCTGAATATGCACCCGAAGCCAGGGCCCACGCGCGCTGGGAGGATGTGGTGGACAATGACAACATCGACATCGTCTGGGTGGGCGCACATCCGGCGATGCACCGGGACGCTACCTGCTTTGGGCTGGACTGTGGGAAGCATGTCTTCACCCAGGCGCGCATGGCGGCGACGCTGGAGCAGGCAGAACGCATGTGGGAGTCCTCGCTGCGCTTCCCCGATCTCGTCACCGGCATCTGCCCGGCTCCGCATGGCCTGAAGGGCGGGGAGATGGTGAAAAAACTGCTCGCCGAGGGTGCCATCGGCACACCCTTCCACGCCGTGCTGCACAGCTTCAGTGCGTCATGGCTGGACGCCACGCAGCCCGCGCACTGGCGGCAAAAGGTGGAGGTCAGCGGCATTCAGATACTGACCCTCGGCATCTACATCGAGGTGCTGCAACGCTGGCTGGGGCACATCGTCGAGGTCGAGACTCGCGGCAATGTCGTGATCCCCCAACGCCAGGACTATCTCGTGGAGACTCCCGACTTCGTGAACGTGCTCGCGCGCTTCCGCAGCGGACTCGAGGCCACGCTCATGTTCAGCGGCGTGGCCGCTCATGCGCCCAGCGACAAGCTCTGGATCTACGGCAGCGCCGGGATGCTGAGCTATGACTTCATCAGCGATGAGATCTCCCTCGGTAAACCCGGCTCGACTGCCGAGATCGTCCCGGTGCCGAGCGAGATGCAACGCGACTGGACCGTGGAGCGCGACTTCATCCAGGCCGTGCGTGATCCGCAGGCTCCACGTCCCAAGCCTGATTTTACCGAAGGTGTCTGCTACATGCGCGTCGTCGATGCCGTGTGGGAGGCGATGGAAACCAGCGCCGCAGCAAAGTGCGCCTGATCAATCACGCCCGAGCAGTTTCTTCACCTGATCCTCGGTATAGGCAGGACCTTTCGACTGCTCGGGCAGTTCGATGATGAGCGGGCCACGGTTCTTCTTCTGACTCTTTGTGCCCTCACGATTCATCGTCGTTTTGAAAATATCGTCGCCGTCGCGGGACATCTGGGAGCCCTCGCGGGCTGTGTCATTGCCAAACGGGCTCTGCTTTGTGCCGAAGGTCGTATCAGCAAAGGAGGGCACCTTGTCCCGTTCCGTCAGCGCTTTCTTGCCCATCCAGTTCTTGTCGTCAGCCTCAGAGAAAGTCTGCGTCTTGAAATCATCTGCTTTGAAAGTTTTCACACCGTTGAAGTCTTGAAGTCCACCAGCCTTTTGCCGACTGAGCCAGCCAGCGCTGCCCTGTTTACCCTTCGAAAGCATGGCAGTGGCTGACTTGTCATACTGACTGCGAAAACGTGCATCTTTGGAACTGCCGCCTTCCTTCATCGCCTTCAATCCATAACTAAAACGCTCCCCCATTTTCATGTCAGCGAGCGACTTCTCCTTTCTAGATGACGACGATCCGCAACTGCAAAGCGCAGCCAGACCGAAGACGACCAAGATTAATTTCATAACTCAAAGCAAACCCCAAACAGCCTGCGAAGGCAAGCCTGGACAAAGGACGTGCCGTGTGGGCGAAGTCGTTGCTCACAGACATGCCTAAGTACTGGGTCTGATTTGTTTCGCATCAAGCTCGGTGAACCTGAACCACCAAGTCAGTTCGCTCAACCCGGCACACACCATAACAAACCTCCCGCGCTTGTGCGGCGGGAGGCTTTAAGTTGTTGCGGAACAAATCCGCCAGTTCGCTCGGCATTAAGCCAGCGCCTTCACCACAGCATCAGCGGTGATGCCGAGTTCTTTAAAGACGGTGTTGCCGGGGGCGCTGATGCCGAAGCGGTCGATGCCGATGATC
>JBIKIA010000263.1:0-6860 GCA_044361885.1 Prosthecobacter sp.
TGGAGAAGCTGGAGCCCGCTTTTGAAAAGCACCTCGAAGCCAAGGCGGTGGCCTTTGGTGAAAAGGCTGACTGGAAGAAGCCCGAGCCCGAAGATGTGAACCCGCTCGATCCCGAATCGCTCGCGGGGTTCACCAAGAAAAACCCTGACAGCCTGTGGACGATTCATCGACAGATCGACTCACTCATCGAGCAGGAGAAATGGGCCGACGTGCTGCCACTTGCCGAACGTTTGATCGCACTCGTTCCCGAAGACTTCGGCGGTGAGGGCGGCTATCAGATCAAAGCAAACGCTCTGCGTGAACTGAAGCGCGACGATGAAGAGATCGCAGTGCTGCGGCAGATTGCCGAGCACGAGACGAGCGCCATGCCGATCTTCCTCCGCCTCATCGAGCTGGATCAAAAGAAGCAGGACTGGCCGCAGGTGCGCGCCAATGCCGAGCGTGCGCTCGCGCTGAATCCCTTCCTCCGCACCCCGCAGCAGGCGATGGCCGATGCCGCAGATGCGCTGGGTGAAAAGGACCGTTCCATCGCGGCCTATCGCCGTGTGCTCATCCTCGATCCTGATGGAGCGGCGATGACGCACTTCCGCCTCGCGAAGCTGCTGCGCGAAACGGATGCGGCTCAGGCGAAGAAGCATCTTTTGGACTGCCTCGCCCTCGCCCCACGCTTCCGCGATGGTCTGGCGATGTTGCGGGAGTTGCCGTGAGTCAGGTCCAGCGTGAGATGCGGCTGTCGAGTTGGAAGACCTGACCGCTGATGTTCTCCATCGTGTGAAGGAAGGCGATGAAGCGCGCGGCTTCCGCAGGTGTGTTCAGCCGACCCAACGTGTGAGCGGCGAGCACGCGCTGTCGCTGAGCTTCATCAGTGAGAAGATGCTGAGTCATCTTCGTGTCGAGAAAGCCTGGCAGCACGCAGTTTGCCCGAACACCACGCGCACCGTATTCAGCGGCGATGGATTGCGTGAGAGCGATGATTCCCGCTTTGGCGGCGGCGTAGTTTGCCTGACCGGCGGGACCGCTCAGGGCGCTGTAGGAGCCAATGTGGATGATGTGTCCGTCCCGCTGCTTCACCATCAGCTTGAGGGCGGCTTGAGTGCAGAGAAATGCTCCTTTTAAATGCACGTCGAGAACGTCGGAGAACTCCGCTTCCGTCATCTTGAGCATCAAAGCATCACGAGTGATGCCGGCATTGTGGATGAGTAGATCGAGCTGCCCGAGTTCGCCGATCACACGCTGAACTTGGGCTTTGTCAGTGACATCCATCTCTTCGTGCGTAGGCGCGTTGATCTGCCAGCCGAGACTTTCCAGTTCTGCACGAATGGCGCAGGCGAGTGTGCCTGCGCCGCCGGTGATCAGGGCGACTGGCTGTTGTGTGGGCATGAGGTCAGGATGACTTCGCGGGCGCGCGGATGCCGAGGCCGAGGAAGAAGACGATGCACGCGGCAATGGTCATCGAGGCAGCGAGGAAGTAGAAGCCATTGGCATACGATCCGGTGGTGTCTTTGATCCAACCGATCATCCACGGGCCGGTGGCTCCGCCGAGATTCCCGACGGAGTTGATGAGACCGATGCTCCCTGCTGCTGCGGCTTCAGCGAGGAAGAGGCTGGGCAGTGACCAGAAGGCGGGCATGTACGTTTTAAATCCGGCAAAGGCGACCATGAGACAGATCATCGTTAGAGCGAGATTTCCTTTGGTTAGCGGAGCGCAGAGCATGGCCAGCGCGCCGATGGCGATGGGCACGCAGGCATGGAGCCGACGCTCCTGAAAGCGATCCGAACTCCAGCCGCCAAAGAGCTGCCCGCACAGCGCCAGCAGCGGTGGCAAAACGATGAGCCAGGTGAACTGATCGCGGCTGAGGGCATACCAGTCCTTGATCACGCTCGGCATGAAAAGCTCCATGCTGTGGCTGCATGTGGTGATGAAAAAGTAGGCGGCGCAGAGCAACAGCACTTTTGGATGTTTGAAGGCTTCGAACACCGTCATGCGCTTGCCGCGTGTCTTGATCTGGCGCTCGCGCTCCAGCTCGGACTCCAGCGCCTCGCTCTCCTCTGGTGTGAGCCATTTCGCCTGACGCGGCCTGTCTGTGAGCAGCCAGAGCACACCCACGCCGAGCACGATGGCGGGGATGGCCCAGAAGATGTAAACCCACTGCCAGCCCACGAGTCCGAGCAGTGGCGGATGCACGAGCGTCTCGCCATTTTTCAGTACCTCCGTAGTGCCAAACTTCAGCAACCAGCTCGAGATCGGGCTCAGCATTTGGGCAAAGGGCGTGGCGATGAGGAAGTAGGACAGCGCCTTTGCGCGATCGCGAGCGGTGAACCAATGCGTGAGGTAGATGATCACGCCAGGGAAGAAGCCCGCTTCGGCCAGACCAAGCAGGAAACGCACGGTGTAAAACTCCTTCGGCGTCGTCACAAAGGCTGTCAGCGCGGCCATGAGCCCCCAGCTCACCATGATGCGACAGATCCACTTTCGAGCACTCCAGCGCTCCACCATGAGCGAGCCTGGAATCTCCAGCAGGAAGTAGCCGATGAAGAAAAGCGTGCTGCCAAAGCCGATGACGGCCTCGGTGAAGGCGGGCATGTCCTTCACCATCGTCAGCTTCGCCACGGCCACATTCACCCGGTCCACATAGGCGATCATGTAGCTCACAAAGAGCACGGGCAGCAGGCGGAAGAAGGCTTTGCGTCGGGCGCGGTCGAGCGGGGAGGGAAGGTCGGCTGGCATGATAAAGGCGGCGATGCTAGCCACCTTCATCCCGAACACCAGACAAAAGCCGCGCCTGAAAAAGCAGTGCAAATCAACGCGCGCCGTTGTATCGGCGTCATAACAGTCATCCTCTGCTATGCCCGCCCCCGCTGACTCATCTTCACTGACCGGCAATCTGCTTCTCGCGGTGCCCTCCATGCGTGATCCCAATTTCTCTCGTACCGTCATTTTCATGGCGGCTCACACTTCGAAAGAAGGTGCCTTTGGCTATGTGCTGAACCGTCCTTTGGAGCAGCGGGTGGCGGATCTTTTGCCGGATCAGAGCCTGGGGGCTCTGGGGCAGGTGCCTGTTTTTATCGGTGGGCCGGTCGCGACGGACAAGCTGGCCTTTGCCTCGCTGCACTGGAATCGCAAGCAGGGCACGCTGCGCTGCCAGACGCATCTTTCCGTCACCGATGCACTGCACGAGCTTAGCATGGGACACGATGTGCGTGGGTTTGTCGGCTACTCCGGCTGGGCGGAAGGACAGATCGAAAAGGAGATCAAGCACCGCTCATGGATCGTGACGGAGTCACGGAAAACCATCCTGACGGCCAAGCCTGCCTCGCAGATGTGGAAGGTAGTGCTGGAGGAAATGGGCCCCGTGTACCAGCTCATGGCGAACACGCCGGACAAGGTGGAGCTCAATTAAGCGCCTCTGTTTGTCCTATCCTGTTTCGCGGTGAGGAAGCGCGACCCTGTGGCGTATAGGTTGATCGTCCCCCATGCGCTCCTTCCTTGCCATCGCCCTCTGTCTGCCCGTCGTTGCCAACGCCGTCGATTTCTCGCGCGAGATCCGGCCCATCCTCTCAGAGAACTGCTTTTTCTGCCATGGGCCGGATGAAAAGAAGCGCGAAGCGGGTTTGCGGCTCGATGACGAAGCTTCGGCCAAAAAAGACAACGATGGTGTGATCGCCGTGATTCCGGGGAACCCGGAGAAGAGTGCGCTGATTCAACGCATCCTCTCTACCGATCCTGATGAAGTCATGCCGCCGCCGAAGCAGCACAAGACCATTCCGACAGCGCAGGTGGCGCTGCTCAAAGAGTGGATCAAGCAGGGTGCGACCTGGGGGAAGCACTGGAGCTATGAGGTGGTGAAGAAGTCTGAAGTGCCGAGTGCTCAGTCGGTGGGACTGACGGAGATTGATCGTTTCCTGGCTCAACGACTGGCGAAGGAGAAGCTCAAGTTCTCGGGGGAAGCGGATGCCACTACATTGGTCCGGCGTGTGGCACTGGATTTGACGGGGCTACCGCCGACGCTGGAGGAACTGGAGAGCCTGACGAAGAAGCCTTATGAAAGCGTGGTCGATCATTACCTCGCTAAACCCAGCTTCGGCGAACACTGGGCGGCTCAATGGCTGGACCTCGCACGATATGCAGATAGCTCGGGGTATCCGAGTGATCAGCCGCGCGAGATCTGGTCGTATCGTGACTGGGTGATCCGTGCGCTGAATGCGAACATGCGCTTTGATCAGTTCACCATCGAGCAGCTCGCGGGTGATCTGCTGCCGAATCCCACGGACGATCAGCTCATCGCCACCGCGTTTCATCGGAACACGATGACGCAAAACGAAGGCGGCACGAGCGATGAAGAGTTTCGCAACGCAGCGGTGATTGATCGCGTGAACACGACCTTTGCCGTGTGGATGGGAACCACGATGGCCTGCGCGCAGTGTCACACGCACAAGTATGACCCACTCACGATCAACGAGTTCTTCCAGTTCTATGCCTTCCTGAATCAAAGTGCCGATGCGGACAAAAAAGATGAGTCGCCGCTGCATGAGTTTTACTCGCCGGAGCTGAAGAAGCAGCGCGTGCAGATGGAGACAGACATCGCCGCGTTGGAGTCGCGCTTTGCCAAACCGGAAGCGAAGTGGCTGGTGGGGCTCGGCGAATGGGAAAAACTGTTCAGCCAGGAGTTGGCGTGGAAGGCTGAGATTCCCACGAAAGTCACGACGCAGAGCCTGCAGAAGGTCAGCATTGCTGCCGATGGCATGACCACCGTGCCAGAGCGGCGTGATGCGGACACCTACACCATCGAGCTTCCTTTGAAGACGGCGAAGCTCACGGCGCTGCGTCTCGAAACACCCGCGCAGGGCAACTTCGTCATCACTAGCATCAAGGCGCAGATCATCCCGCCCGCTAGTCTGCCTGCTCCGAAGGCGCGTTTTGTGCGGGTGGAGCTGCCTGGGAAAGATAAGACGCTGCAACTTGCCGAGGTTCAGGTTTTCAGCGGCACTGAGAACGTGGCGGTGAAGCGCCCCGCGAAGCAAAGCAGCCTCTACACCGATGCCACCGCGAGCCGCGCGGTCGATGGCATCACGGATGGTATTTATGCGAAGGGAAGCGTGGCGCACACGAGTGGCAAGGACACAGATCCCTGGTGGGAGGTGGAACTCGCCGGCGACCTGCCAGTGGAGCGCGTCGTGGTCTGGAACCGCACGGATGGAGATGTCGGTAAGCGGCTCGATGGCTTCCGCGTCGTGCTGCTGGATGCGAAACGTCAGACGGTCTGGAAGAGCGATGCCACGCCTGCACCTCAGAAGGACAAAGCTTTCGCGATCGGAGGCCCGGCAAGCGTGACCTTCACCACAGCGATCGCCGATCATGAGCAGAGCGGCTTCACTGCAGCGTCCGTGCTTTTGCCAAAGGACAAGACGAACCAAGGCTGGGCCATCGCGCCGCAGACGGACAAATCTCACACGCTCACGCTGCTCAGCGCATCGCCGATTCTTGTGCCAGCAGGCTCGCGACTGAGTGTCACACTGGAGCAGAAGTCGGCCTTCAAGCAGCATGTGCTCAGCCGTTTCCGTCTGCTGACGACGGAGGATGTACGGGTGCAATCCGTCACAGCTTTGCCAGCCAACGTGCTCGCGGCCATCACCACGGAGAAACGCACACCAGCACAGCAGCAGTCGATCACCGATCATTATGTCCGCACGGCGGCGAAGGAAGCTGCGCCAGAGCGTCAGAAGCTCGCGGCTTTGAAGAAGCAGCTCGCCGTGCTAAAACCAGTTACGGTGCCAGTCATGAAGGACCTCGGTCCGAAGATGAGACGTGCCACAAAGGTGCAACTGCGTGGCAACTGGCAGGCGCTGGGGGATGAAGTGAGCGAAGGCACGCCGGCGGCACTGCATCCGCTGCCAGCTAACGAGCCGCGCAACCGCCTCACCATGGCCAAGTGGGTGGTGAGCCGGGACAACCCGCTCACTGCTCGCGTGCAGGTGAACCGCTTGTGGGAGACCTTGTTTGGCGTCGGCATCGTGCGCACGAGCGAGGAGTTCGGCAGTCAGGGCGATCTGCCTTTCCATCCTGAGCTGCTCGACTGGCTCGCGGCTGAGTTCATGGACAGCGGCTGGGATGTGAAGCACATGATCAAGCTCATGGTGATGACGAAAGCGTATCGCCAGACTTCCATCACACCGCCCGAGCTTGCCGAGCGTGATCCTGACAATCGGATGCTGGCCCGCGGTCCGCGTTTCCGCCCCACAGGCGAGATGCTGCGTGATCAGGCGTTGGCCGTGAGCGGTCTGCTGAGTGATAAAATGTACGGCCCTGGCGTGCGGCCCATCGCTCCGAACATGGGGCTGAGCACCGCCTTTGGCCGCAGCAATGACTGGACCACCAGCGAAGGGGACGACAAGCACCGCCGCAGCCTCTACACGGAAGTTCGCCGCAACAGCCCCTATCCCAGCTTTGCCACCTTTGATGCTGGCAATCGCGAGGTCTGCATGATCCGCCGTGGCCGTACGAACACGCCGCTGCAGGCATTTGTGACTCTGAACGATCCCGTTTTCATCGAGACACATCAGGCCATGGCACGTCGAGTGAGCTTGGATGCCGCCGACACCACTGCGCGCTTGAAGCTCATGTTCAAGCTCTGCGTTTCTCGCGAACCAAGCGCCAAGGAGATCGCCGCATTGACCCGGCTCCACGATGAAAGTCTCGCAAGCTTCCAGCTGGACAAGGAGGGCGCGGCCAAAATGGCGAATGATCCCATCGGCCCTGCACCCAAAGACGCTGACATCACTGAACTCGCCGCCTGGACCACGGTGGCGAATGTAGTGATGAATTTGGATGAATTCCTGATGCGCCGGTAAAAAGAAAACGG
>JBIKIA010000264.1:0-6858 GCA_044361885.1 Prosthecobacter sp.
CCGTGCCGACGAAGAAGTCGGGGCGCAGTTTCTGCATGGATTCAACCGAGGGGAAGCCGAGGCGCTTGTCCTCTTCCGTGGCCGTGAGCGGCCCGCTGGCCTTGCCGCGCTTGCCATGCATGAACTTGTTGTAGTTCATGCAACTGCCCACGATGAAGCGCACGGGCGTGTCGATGCCTCCGCCTGCCAAGGTCTTGAACGAACAGCTCGGTCCTGCCTGAGCCGTTGCCTCTGTAGCACCATAGCTGGCGCGGTAATGGTAAGTGGTGTTGGGCTTCAGGCCGCTGAGTTCAGCGCGCACGATGAAGTCATGCTTGTCAGCAGCCGGTTGAAACGGAGTGCGCTGCGCATCGCGGAAGTCCGGGTGCGTGCTCCATTCAAAACACGCCGCGCCCGCGGCTCCCGGCAGGTCACCGTCGGCATCGAGTTGCGTAGCGAGGGTCAGACGAGTTTGCAGCAGAGCAGTGGCGTCGGTGACCTCCCCAGACATCGTTCCCTGTCCGAGGAACAGCGCCTCCGGCTTGGATTCGGCAGCGTGCAGGTCAGGGGCACGCCACACCAGCAGCGGAGATAGCTTCAGCAACAAGCGGCGGGTGATGTTCATGAACGTGAATGCGTAAGGTTTGAGGTCACAGCGTCATCAAATAGGCCGCGAGAACCTAAGTGGTGATCATCAAGGAAGCGGCTGTGGTTCGATGAGCGATACCTGCACGTCATCCAGGTAGTGCGCCGTCTTCGCGTAAGCTTTGTCCGGCGTGCGCACACCAAAGAAGAGCACGAGGCTGCGAGCAGCGCGGGGCACTTGAATCTTCAAGCTCATGGTCTGCCAGCCTTTGCTCCCGGGCGTCATATCCAGCCCCCGCGTGGCCGAAGCAATCGCTTCATCCCGACGATCAAACCAAGCCGCATCGAGATTCTCGCGCGCCTCGGAAACTGCAAACACGCGGATCATGTAGCGCATCGCAGACTCAGCATCCGCCGCAGCGAATGAGGCCGAGATCTGAATCTCACGCATCTCTCCACCCGCGCTCGATGGCAGCGACGCTAAATCGAGCACGTGATAAACAGCGCGAGGCGAACCTTTGGGCGATGCTTCCAGCCGGAGCATGAACCTGCCCTCCTTTGCACTCACGCCGTTCTCCGCCATCACCACCTTCGCCTCATCACCACCCCAATGGACTGAAGCATCTGGAAAGCCCTTCGCCAAAGGCATTTGAGCATCTTCAAAGCTCGGCTGCATCACTGCCAGCGGCGTCTTCTTTTCCAAGCCACGCTGCACCACATATCCGAACACGACTGAAGTGCAGAACATCCCAAACACAATCCCAGCCGCCGCAGCGGTGAGCGGACGCCATGTCAGCCAGCGTGCAGGTCTCGGTGCGACCACACGAGTTGGCATCGGTTGTCCTGCGGCCTCCTGGCGGAGTGCTGCATCGACATTGCAGCGCTGACGATAGTCTTCACGCGCTTCACGGCTCGATTTCAAGGCGGCCTCTAGCTCAATGGCATCGTCTTGGGAAATCGTGCCGAGCAAATGCAGGTCGATCAGCTCGCACCAGCGAGCGCGGTTGGGTTTGTTGGAGGATGATTCACTCATGACTGGAAGGGGTTAGCGACTTTGCTTTGCACACACTGCGACAGCTTCTCGCGCAAGCGTCCGAGGAGTTTATACAGGCTGTTGATCGTGCGTCCGGTTTCCTCAGCGAGCCGTGTCACACGCCCCTCGCCCGCATAGGGAGCCAGCACCAACTCGCGATGATGCGCCGCCATCTGCGCCAAACATCCGCGCAGGGCTTCGCGCTCCTGCTCCCAGACATCCTCATCCACCTCGGCCGCTTCATTGGCTAGCAGTTCGATCACGTCATCACCAAACACATGCCGGTCCCGCGCATGATCACGCCGCAAGCGCAATGCCTCAAAGCGCACGATCATTTTCGCCCACGGCAGGAAGTTATCCGCTGCATCGAGTTGTGAGAGCTTCTTCCACATCATCACACTGCTCTCCTGCATCACCTCATCCACCGATTCCCAAGTCGGCAGCATCACTCGTGCAAATGCCCGCAGCGCTTGCTCATGCTTCACAAAGAGCCGCAGGAAGTCGCTTTCGGGGATGGGGGTGGGTTCAGGCATGACGTGTTCATCACCTTAACTCCCGCAGTGTCTGCACCCTGCCGAAAAAAGCCAAAAAAGGTAGATTGCCTGTGAGTGCTGGGCGCACAGACTGAAATCACATGGAAGACTACGACATCATCATCCTCACCGACGAACGCTACGAGACACCCGACGAGTCGCACTGGTATCAGGCGCAGTTGCTCGGCGAGGAGCGGCTCTTGATGGCAGGACTGGAGGCGCGTGGGCTACGCACCGCTCGCGTGGCGTGGTCGAATCCTGATTTTGATTGGAGTCGGACACGCGCTGCGGTGTTTCGCTCGACGTGGGATTACTTTGAGCGGTTCACGGAGTTTTCGGCCTGGATGGAGCGTGTTGCAGACTCGACACCGCTTTTCAATGCACCAGAGCTGCTGCGCTGGAATGTGGACAAGCACTACCTGCGCGACCTCGCGGAACGTGGGGTGAATGTGCCGATGACACGATTCATCGAGCGCGGGGAAACGACAACACTTCGAGAGGTGTTCGCTGACTGCGGATGGAACGAGGCAATTATGAAACCGGCAGTCTCGGGTGCAGCGCGACATACCTATCGACTGAACGCGGGGAACCTGGATGCGCATGAACCGGTGCTCCAGGAACTGCTGCGCGAGGAGTCGATGATGGTGCAACCGTTTCTCGGCAGCGTGCTCACGCAGGGGGAGCTTTCGCTGATGGTCATCGGTGGTCGTTGCACTCATGCGGTGCGGAAGATCGCAAAACCGGGCGACTTCCGTGTGCAGGATGATCATGGCGGCACGGTGCATCCTCACACTCCGACGGCGGACGAGATTGCCTTTGCTGAGGCGGCTGTGGCGGCTTGTCCGCAGTCGCCGCTCTATGCCCGCGTGGATGCGGTGCGGGATGAGTCAGGCGAGCTTTCGCTGATGGAGCTGGAACTCGTCGAACCCGAGCTGTTCTTCCGTTTCCATCCGCCTGCTGCGGATGCGCTTGCGGCGGCGATCGCTGAAAGACTGTGAGCTTTGTGAGGTTCCAAGTCACTCTACTTCGATGTCCGGTTGCTCTTTTATAGTGTCGTAGTTGTAGAGGGCGGCAAAGAGGCAGTCGGGATCGTTGGCGAAGTGCTCCGTGAACCAGCCAAAACACAGGGTGGTCAAATCTCGCTCATCGTCCCCGTGCTGCTGGCAAACTTGTCAGACTCAATGCCCATTCGTTGCAGCATCGTGACGAAGAGATTCGCGAGCGGCTTGTTGTTCATTCTGTCGAATGCGAGGTGCTGGCCGTGCTTGAAGCCGCCACCGGCGAAGATGATGGGCAGGTTCGTCGTGTCGTGGGAGTTCGCGTTCGAGAGGTTCGAGCCGTAGAGGAGCATCGTGTTGTCGAGCAGGGTGCCATTGGCTTCCTTCACGCTGGTGAGTCCATCGAGCAGGCGCGCGAGGCTGCGGAACTGCGCTTCCTCGATCTTCTTCAGCTCGGCGATTTTCGACTCGTCGTTGCCGTGATGCGTGAGCGCGTGCGTCTGGTTTTTCACGCCGGGGATGTTCGGCGTGATGAGCAGCGGGCCGAGGTAAATGGTGATGATGCGCGTGCTGTCCGTCTCCAGCGCGAGGCGCATGGTGTCATACATGAGGTTCGTTTGCGTCTCGACTTCGGTGTCACTCGGGATGTCCTTTGGCATCGGCACCTTCACGATTGGCTTGGGTTTGCGCTCCCATGACTCGGCGTGTTGCAAGCGCTGCTCCAACTCGCGCACCGAGGTGAAATATTGGTCGAGCCGCTCCTTGTCGCGCGCGGGCAATCCCTTTTCCAAACTCCGCGCCTCATCGCGAACGAAGTCGAGAATGCTGCCGCCGTTGCGCAAGTCATCAATGCTTCGTTCGATCTCCTGCGGCGTGCCCTGCACGAAGAGCCGACGATACAGCGCCGAGGGATTGCGCTCCGCCGGAAGCTGCACCCCATCGCGCGTGGTGGACGGCGTGCCCATGTGGTCGCGCCCCACGCTGAGCACGAGCGAGCCGAAGCGCGTCTGCGCGCCGACTTGCTCCGCGGCGAACTGGTCGAGCGAGATGCTGTTCTTGAAATTGCTCGCGCCCGGATGAGGCGCGCAGCTCAGGAAACTGCGCTCGGACGAATGGTTCCCATCCACGCCCGGATGTGACACGCCGCTGAATACGGTGAAGCGATCTCGATGAGCTTTAATCAAATCGAGATACGGCGTGCTCCCGTAATCGGGTCCCGACTTCTCGGGGAAAAAGTAGCGCGGCATCACCCCCATGTTCGTCATGATAGCGAGCATCCGTCTCGGCGGCACCGGCGCAGCAGCGCGGGCGAGTGATTCGAGAAAAGGCAGCGCTAGGGTGGCTCCGGTGGCACGGAGGAAGTGGCGACGGGTGGTGAGGGGTTTCATGACTCTATTTGTTCTGGAAAAGCGGGCTCTCGGCCATCGTGTGAATCAGTGAACGGAGGCCAAACTTCCCCGCCTTTGTCTCCGAGAGAATGCGCTCGATCTCGTTGCGGTCGGAGTAGCTCGGCTCCGCACCTGTCGCATACGTCAGCATCTGCGTGACGAAGGCTCGGGCGATAAGTTCGGGCTTGGCGAGCGCGAGCTCTTGAAATGAAGCGAGGTCGTTGAAGGGTTCGCCTTGAGCGGTTTCGCCGCGGGCATCCACGGCGGGGCCGGCCTTGTAGCGGACGCCGGTGCCGTCGGGGAACTTGAGCGCGACGGGCGTGCCTTTTTCCAACGAACGATACTGCGCGCGCCAGCCGCCGATGACGTCGTAGCTCTCCAAAGCGAAGCCGGGCGGGTCCATCTTGCGATGGCACCCGGCGCAGCTTGCATCAGCGCGATGCTTGTCGAGTTGCTCGCGGATGGTGGTCGCGCCGCGCGTGTCGGGATCGATCGCGGACACGCCGGGCGGCGGCGGTGGCACGGGCTGGCCGAGGAAACGTTCGGTGACGAAGACGCCGCGCACGACAGGTGATGACACGGTGCCATTGGCGGTGACTTTCAAAACCGCGCCCTGTGTGATGAAGCCGCCGCGATGGCTGCCGGGCGGGAGTGGCACGCGGCGGATGTCGGGACCGGTGACGCCTGAAATGCCGTAGTGCTCAGCGAGGCGCTGATTGAGCATGGCAAAATCAGACGCGAGGATGTTCGACGCGGGCAGGTCTTTGGCGATGAGTTCGCGGAAAAAGACGCGCGACTCGGCGAGCATGGACTCCTTCAAATAGAGATGGAACTCGGGGTAGAGTGCGCGGTCGGGATCAGTGGCGTCGATGTCGCGGAGCTTGAGCCACTGGTCGAGGAAGTCGGTGATGAAGCGCTCGCTACGCGCGTCGGTGAGCAGGCGCTCGATTTGTGCGTGGAGTGTCGCGGGTTCGTCGAGTTTGTTTTGCTTCGCAAGCGCGAGCAGTTCGTCGTCGGGCGGCGAGTTCCAGAGCCAGAAGGCGAGGCGCGTGGCGAGCGCGAGGTCGTCGAGCCGGCCTGGCGTTTCTTTGCGGAAGAGGAACTGTGTGGAAGTCAACGTGGCTTTATAAGCGTGGCGCATCGCCAGCTCGAAGCAGTCTTTCTTTTCCAAACGCTGCTTCACGAGGCCGACATACTTCATCACCTCGCCATCGCTCACGTCGCGACGAAATGCGCGCGGAAGAAAGGTTGCGAGCAAACGCTTCGCATCATCAAGCGGCGCTGCGCTGGCGACGGTGACGAGCGGCTGCGGCTTTGAGTCACCGGGTGGAATCTCCCACGGCTTCGGCCAGCCGTAGCCGACCTTTTGCACAGGCTGCGGGTGCGTCGGCGGCGTGAGTCCGCTCGCGGGATCGAAGGGTTTCAGCGGCAAATCGCCGAACACACGGCGATGACTCTCCGGCGGCCATTGCTCGTAGAGCGGGCCTTCGACTTCGAGCCAGTCGCACACAATCGCCGGACCGACATGCAGCCCGCCGCCGCCATTGTGCTGGTGAATCTGCAAGCCGGTCCAAAAGAATGACGCGGGATCAAAGATCACCTCGTCGCCCATCTCCAGCCACGGCGTGAGTTCGTGGACCTTCGGCGTGAACGACGGTGCCTCGAAGTAGCCGAGCGTGCGCGGATGCACGTAAAGCCGCACCGTCTGCGGCGCGGGCGCTGGCTCCAGCTTGCCCGCGTTCCAATGCGCGCTCCACGTCGAGAGCCGCAGCCGATACTTGCCCGCGAACATCGGCGCGAAGGTCATGCTCTTGAGCCAGCCTTCGAGGTTCGGTGTGAGCAGCGCGACGGATTGCTTCAGTTTGAAAAAGTCCGGCGTCTTGATGTCGTCACCCGGCTCGTGCTTCACCGTCGCCATCGGCCACAGCGGATCGGGCTGCCCATCCTTCAGCAGCACCGCGCTGCCGAGCTTGAGATTCGCGTGCCACTTGAACGAATCCGTCGGATACAGCCGCCGCTTCACTACCGGCGGCGGTGTGGCCCGCGTGGCAATCGCCGCATCCAGCGCGCGATCCGCCGCCTCCAGATACTTCGCGAGCTGCACATGCGAGAGGTCGAGCGCGTCGCCGACCTTATCAAACCCATGCCGCGAACCATCCGCCGGCAACAGCTCCTGCACATGCAATTCCGGCAGTGCCAACAAATCGCGCACCGCATTCTCATACTCCACGCGCGTGAGCCGACGCAGCACCGCGCGCCCGCCATCCTTCGCCATCCGCGCCTCATCCGCCGCGATGAGCTTTGTATCCAAGTCCGCGAGCAACGCCTTCGTCTCCGCTTCC
>JBIKIA010000316.1:0-5834 GCA_044361885.1 Prosthecobacter sp.
GCGTCTTTCCGCCCATGCCTGCGGATATCGCCGCACTCAGCTATGCCGGAAATTTTTCCTGGAAAACCAGCCCAGGTCCTGACCGCTACCGCCGCGGCCTTTACACCTTCTTCAAACGTACCGCTCCACATCCTGATCTGACCACCTTTGACTGCCCCGACGCCAACACCACCAACGTTAAACGCACCGTTTCCAACACTCCGCTTCAAGCTCTAACCACCCTGAATGCGGAAGCCTATGCCGAAGCCGCCCAAGCCCTCGCCAAAAACGTACTGCAAGCCTCCAAGGATGACACCGCACGCCTCAATCAAGCGCTGCGGCTCTGCATCACTCGTCCTGGCAATGAACGCGAACTCATAGCCCTGAGAGTCCTCCTCGACGAGTCCAGGGCCTACTATCGCACCCATGCCGACGAAGCGAAAACCGCCCTCGGCACACACGCAGCCGCAGACGTCACCGTCGAGGAAAACGCAGCTTGGGTGGCCGTGGCACGCATCATTTTGAACATGGATGAATTCATCACCCGCGAATAACAACATGAACCCCATCGAACACCAGATCCTACAAACCCGCCGTGAGTTCCTGACCACGAGCGCGAACGGCGTCGGCATGATGGGACTCGGAGCATTGCTGGCGCAGGAGGGCATCCTCACGGCGGACACGGTGGCAAACGCCGACCCTCTCCAGCCACGCGAGCCACATTTCCCAGCGAAGGCGAAGAACTGCATCTTCATCTTCATGGAGGGTGGTCCGAGCCAGATGGATCTCTTCGACCCAAAGCCGAAGCTTAACGAACTCAACGGCCAGCCGCTGCCGGATAGCATGACGAAGAATGTGCGCTTTGCCTTCATCCGCAAAGAAACGGCGCGGCTCATGGGATCGAAGCGCGTCTTTAAAAAGCACGGCCAGAGCGGCATGGAGTTCAGCGATCTGCTGCCAAACATGGCCCGTCATGCCGATGACTGGCTCATGATCCGCAGTCTGCACACGGATCAGTTCAATCATCATCCCGGCCAGCTCGTGCTGCATTGCGGTCGTGCCCAGTTTGGTCTGCCAACCATCGGTTCGTGGCTCAATTACGGCCTCGGCAGCATGTCGAAGAATCTGCCCGGCTACGTGGTGCTCAGCGCCGGACGCGGCACCAGCGGTGGAGCTTCCCTTTGGCAGAGCGGCTTCCTGCCATCGTCGTATGCAGGCGTGCTTTTCCGCAATCAGGGCGAGCCGGTTTTGAATCTCAAAAACCCGCCCGGCATCCCCATGGCGCTGCAACGCAAAGGTCTCGATGCTTTGATGGAGCTGAATCAAAGTCGTTACGATCAGTTCCGCGATCCCGAGATCGCCAGCCGCATCGCCGCGTATGAGCTGGCCTTCCGAATGCAGGCCGCCGCGCCTGAGCTGATCGACATCAAGGACGAGGATGCGAAGAGCCTGGAGATGTATGGCGTGAATCGTGCTGATCCAAACATCAAAGCCTCACGCGGCGGCGGCCCCGGCCAATACAAGGCCTTCGCCACGAACTGCCTGCTCGCCCGCCGACTCGTCGAGCGCGGTGTGCGCTTCGTGAGCATCATGCATGCCTCGTGGGATCATCACTCGAACCTCGACAACGAGCTCGCCTACAACGCTGGCATGGCCGATCAACCCATCGCGGCGCTTTTGACCGATCTCAAACAACGTGGCCTGCTGGATGACACCATGGTCGTCTTCGGCAGCGAGTTCGGCCGCACGCCTCTCGGCGAAAACCGAGGTGGCAATCCGGATGCCACGGGCCGCGATCATCATCCCTTCGCCTTCACCATGCTCGCCGCGGGCGGTGGACTCAAAGGCGGTCTGACCTATGGCGAGACCGACGAGATCGGCTGGGGCATCGTCCGTGATCCCGTCGATCTCCATGACTTCCACGCCACGATGCTGAACCAGTTCGGCTTTGATCACCTCAAGCTCACCCATCGCTTTTCCGGTCGTGACTTCCGACTCACCGATGTGTCTGGCCGAGTGATCAAAGAGTGGATTGCGTAGCCGAAGACTCCGCATCGTCTTTGCAGCACAGGATTGACGGGATGCGCTTTCCTGTCGTTTGATAAGACATGCCGACAGCCCAGGAAATCTTCCTCACCACAGAGCAGCATCAGATGCTGGAGTCTGCGCTGCTGGACCACCCACAAGCCGTCGTGGCGCGTGGAGCGGCCCTGATGCGTGAGCGCGCGGTGCGCAGCGTGGCATGGGCGGTTCCAGGATCGGTTATTGATGCCAAAATCCAGGGCGGCCACCTCTACAGCACTCAGCTCACCTTTGGTAACGACCTAGCCAGCACCGACTGCACCTGCGAGTATGGAGAAGATTGCAAACATGGCGTGGCTCTCGTGCTGGAACTGCGCAAGAACGCGGGACGTCGCACGAAACCCGCGGGACCAAGTCCTACTTTGGCAGCAGCCCTACCAGCCCCTGATCCGACTTCGATGGCAGGCCTGGTGACAGAGAAGCTGGGCAAACCTTTGCCCGTCGCCGCGCGGACCTTTTTGACAAACCTGGAGAAGTTGAGAGAAGCCGGGCAGCACATCATCGATCAGTCACTGCTCCAGCAACTTTGTGGCCGGAAGAACTACTGGGGCTACGGGAAGCTGGAAGTCTTTCCTGCGGAATCACCGCCGACGACGATCTGGGAGTTCCTGGCCTACTTTGCCTATGTACTCCGGCGCTGCCAGCTCTCCATGCCGGAGCCTCTGAATGAAGCCGTGGATCTGAAGCTGCAAAAAAGACTCATCACGGAATGGGAGAGGATGAAGGAAGTCGCGCAATGGCGGCAATCTCTGGCTCAATGGCAGGAGTCATCGACAGATGATGAGCCGGAAGCTCCTGAACTGCGGCTGCAATTGTTCCCGTCTGCGGCCGTCGTTCAGGTGCGGCATCCTGGGGAGTCAGAATTTGATAAAACCACGCAGAAGCTGCTGAAGGAGTACTCCTGGAAGACAGCTTACGCCGAACCCAAAGCCCCCCTCAGCGCAGGCTCCAATCTGGTGCTGCGCGCCGCCGCAGATGATCATGGCAACATTCGCGGCGTTGATATTGCAGCCATGTCACCCGCGCTTTGTAAGAGCCTGGCGCAGCTCATCAGCAGTGGCATGGATCAGTTTCATGCTCACGTCTGTGGAGCCGATGGAGAGCCGCTCGCCTTTGCCGAAGAGCCCCTGCAATGGAGTCTGACTCCGCCGAAGGAACCGCATGGCAACTACTCGCTGCGACTACTCAATCAAGTCGGCATCTCACCACCGCCACCCGTCGCCATCCTACAGAGTAATCCGCTACGCTATGTCACCGCAGAGACCGTTTACACCCTGTCCTACTGGCCCTTTGGCAAAGAGCGCATGACTTGGCCTGTCAGCATCCCCTCGCAGGCCATCGAATCTCGCGAAGGCATCAGCGCCCTCGGTAAACTCGGCGTCAGCGTGCCCGAGCGCCTCGCGGGCAAAGTAAAACTCGTCAAAGCCAGCATCGACATCCGCTGCAAAGTCGCGCGCCCACCGGGAGTCAGCAGTGACTACCTTCACGTCTCCGGCAAAGCCTCCTACGCCGGTGCGCAAGAAGATAGCCAGTGGAATGGCCACGCCTGGCAGGCTGCCTACACCCGACTGACTGGTTCTAAACCTTCCAGCGATGAGTTTGTGCAGATCGACAAATCCGCCATGCCAGCCACCGGAGCCTGGCTGCGGCAGATGCCGATGAAGCCTGCCGCCAGCATCGGCAATCATCTCTGGGTGGAGCAGCGCATCGTTGGCAAAGACTGGCCGGATCGATTCATCGCTTGGCTGGATCGCCGACCCAAAGGCATCGTCGTGGAGTTGGACAGCGAACTCATGAGCCTGAAAAACGGTCATGTGGCCGGACAGGTCAGGCTGGATGTGGAGGAATCGAAAACCGGCATGGACTGGTTTGACCTCAGCGTGGCCCTGCACATCACCGACACCACGCTGAATCAGGAGGAAATCGATCTCCTGCTGAAGTCCAAAGGCAAGTGGGTGAAGCTGAAGGGCAAAGGCTGGCGCAAACTAGAGTTCGCCTTCACGGAGGAACAGCAAAAAGAGCTGGCTGAGCTCGGCCTCGCCATGAACGACTTCGACGGCAGCAAGCAAAGACTCCACGCGCTCCAGCTCGGCAGCTTAACCAAAGGCTCGGCTCTGCTGCCCGCCGAGCGCGCCGAAGAGGTGAGACGTCGCGTGGAAGAGATCCAGACACGCGTCACGCCGGATCTCCCCGCCGCCATCACCGCCACACTGCGCCCCTATCAGCTCAGCGGCTTCCATTTCCTGGCCTACCTTACCGCCAACCGCTTCGGCGGCGTTTTGGCCGATGACATGGGCCTTGGCAAGACCCTGCAAACCCTCGCCTGGATCGCCTGGCTACGAACAGAGCAGCAAGTCACTGCACCCATCCTCGTCGTCTGCCCAAAGTCCGTACAGGATAACTGGCGTGCTGAGGCCGAACGCTTCTTCCCCAGCCTGCGCGTCGAAGTCTGGAGCCGCGAGACAGCGGGCAAAGTGGGCTTTCAGGGCGAGGCCGATCTGCTCGTCATCCACTACCCGCAGCTCCGCATTCATGAAGACCTGCTGCGCAAGATGACGTGGGGCGCAGTCATCCTGGATGAAGCCCAGGCCATCAAAAATTCCACATCTCAAAGCACGCAGGCTGCCTGCGCCCTCACCGCCCAGCATCGACTTGCGCTCACCGGCACACCGATCGAGAATCGCTTGCTCGATCTCTGGTCCATCTTCGCCTTCGCCATGCCCGGCGTGCTCGGCAATCGCGCCAGCTTTGGCCGAAACTTTGATGGCAAGGAAGACCCTCTCGCCCGTCGTCGGCTCGCCGCACGCACGCGCCCCTTCCTGCTTCGCCGAACCAAGAAAGAAGTCGCTAGCGATCTCCCCGACCGCATTGAAGAAGATCTCATCATCGAACTCGAAGGCACCCAGGCCGCGCTTTATCAGGCCGAGATCAAGCGAGCCCGTTCCCAGATTCTGAAAGCCGAGACCAGCCAGCAGCTCGACAAACTCCGCTTCAACATCCTCACCAGCCTACTGCGCCTACGCCAGATATGCTGCCATCCACGCCTACTCGGTCTCGACGAAGCGAAGCCCAAGAAAGGCGACAAAGCAGCACCAGCCGTCGAAAGCGCCAAGGTCAGCGCCCTCATGGAACTGCTGGATCAGCTCATGGAGGAAGGGCAGAAGGTGCTCGTCTTCTCCCAGTTCGTCGAGATGCTGGAGATCATCGAAGAAGAAATCACCCGACGCGAATGGCGTAGCTTCAAGCTCACCGGCCAGACCGAAGATCGCGGCGCTCTGGTCAAAGAATTCCAAGCGCACGAAGGCCCCGCCACCTTCCTCATCAGCCTGAAAGCAGGTGGCTTCGGGCTCAATCTCACCGCCGCGAGTTACGTCGTGCTCTTCGACCCCTGGTGGAATCCCGCCGTCGAAGCCCAGGCCATCGACCGCACCCATCGCATCGGCCAAAAGCAGACCGTCTTTGCCTATCGACTGCTCATCAAGGACAGCATCGAAGAAAAGATCCGCCTCCTGCAAAAACAAAAAGGCAACCTCGCCAACGACATCCTCGGCGAGGAAAACTTCGCCCAGGCACTCACTCTCAATGACTTCCACTTCCTGCTCGGCGGGGAGTGACTCTTTTCTTCCTTGGCGGAAGTTGTGTGCGAGCGCTATGTCAGCGCCATGGCACTCAAGGCAACCATCTACCGGGCGAACGTCAACGTCTCGGACCTCGACAACAATCTCTACAGCGATCACTCCTTCACCATCGCGCGACATCCCTCCGAGACAGAA
>JBIKIA010000265.1:0-6777 GCA_044361885.1 Prosthecobacter sp.
TACTTTGCCAGATCACGCATGGCAATCACCGTGCAGCCCTCTTCCTTAAGGTGCTGCATGTAGCTCTCAAACTTCGCCGGATCGGTGTTCACCCACGGGTGCTTGATGTCCGGCACACCGTGAAAAGTCATCACTGCGATCTTGCCATCTCGCGCCTGCGCCACAGCGGCCTTGAACTGCTCCAGCGTGCTCTCCGGCTTGCCGTCAAAGGCCTGCGGCATCAGCAAAGGTTCATCTGTGGCGGGATCGAAGGCCTTGGCACCACCAGCGCGGGCAAACTGGTAACCACGCTCCCGCAGCAGCTTCACCGCTGCCTCGCTCGTCGCGTAGCCGGGATAGCAGAAGCTCACCGGTTTCGGGATGTCGTATTTTTCACACTGCTGCTCGATGAACTCCACATCCGCAGCGAGCTGCTCCAGCTGCTGCTTGTTCACGCCGGAGTGTTTGCGGGTGTGGTTGCCGATTTCGAATCCATCCGCATGCAGCGCTTTGATCTGCTCCCAGGTCATGTAGTTCTTCTTATCCACGAGGAACTCAAAGCCCTCGGTGATGAAGAACGTAGCCCCAAATCCATGCTTCTTGAGCAGCGGTGCCACATAGTTCGCCTGACTCGCCACGGAGTCATCAAACGTGAGCACCACGAGCTTGTCTGGCACCGGATCAGCGTGCAGCGAGGTGGCGAGGAGAAGGGCGATAAGAAGGCGGTTCATGTTGGCCTATCATTCGGAGCCTTCATCGCTCTGCAAGCCGGGAAGCAGAAGCCCGAAAGCCACGTACCATCTTCGCGTTCAGCATTCCCATGACTCGCCTGCTTTGTCTTCTCTCGCTTTGGTTCGTCGGCTCGATACATGCGGCATCGAGGCCGAACATCATCTTCATCCTCGCGGACGACTACGGCTGGGGTGATCCGGCTTGCTACGGGCATCCGTATGCGAAGACGCCGAACATCGACCGACTTGCGCGGGAGGGCACGCGCTTCACGCAGTTCTATGCCACCGGCGTGACCTGCTGCCCGGCACGCACGGGCCTCATGACGGGCAAACGGCCTGCGACCTTTGCGAAGTATCCGGCCAGCTTTGGCTTTGGGGATCGCGTGACGGTGACGGAGCTGATGAAGAAGGCAGGTTACACCACGGGCCACTTTGGCAAATGGCACATCGGACCGACCGTGACGCCCGGAACGTATGGCATCGACGTGATCGGCTCCGACGAAGAGAACGCGGCCCCCAAGCCGGTCGATAGCGGCAAGGACACGCGGATCTATGACAACGCCATCGCCTTTCTGGAGAAGCACAAGGATGTGCCCTTCTACATGAATGTGTGGGGCCACATCACGCATCATCCCATCCAGCCGCAGCAGCGTTTTGTGGATGAATTCGCCAGCCTGAAAGTGAAGGACTCCGACTTCTCCGACTACCAGCGCGAGAAGTTCGCCACGGTGCGGAAACACGGCGGCGATATGGATGACTCCATGCGGCGCTTCCTCGGCGAGGCCTTCTCCATGGATCAAGACATCGGTCGCCTGCTGGCAAAGCTCGATGAACTCAAACTCACCGAAAACACCCTCGTCGTCTTCAACAGCGATCAAGGTCCCTCCTCTCCGCAGGACGTGCTGCGCGAGCGCACCGCCGCCAATGCCGCCAAGAAGCCAGTCTCCCCCGAAAAGGCCCGTCTCGCGCATCATCTGCTCGGCTACCCAGGCCCTGGGGTCCGAGGCGGAAAACACGGCGACTACGAAGGCGGAGTGCGAGTGCCCTTCATCGTCCGCTGGCCGGGAAAAGTGCCCGCAGGTCGCGTGGACACCCAATCCGTGCTCAGCGGCACCGATTGGCTCCCGACCCTCTGCGCCATCACCGGTGTAACATTCAACGCGAACGACTTCGACGGTGAAAACGCCTCCGCAGCCCTCCTCGGCGGCGTCCATATACGCACGCAGCCACTGTTTTGGAAAGTGAACTCCGAAAAAAGCGATCCCGCCATGCGCTGGCAAAACTGGAAGCTGCACGTCTCGCACCGTGCACGCGGCGAGATCGAGCTCTACGACCTCGCTACAGACCCCGGCGAGCGAAACAACCTCGCCCCGCAGAAACCCGATCTCGTGCTGGAACTCAAGACTCGCCTCAAAGCATGGACTGACTCGCTTCCCGAGAGTTACGAGCATGGTGATGTGAAGGAGAACTGAGGGCGCTCATGGTTACTCCACGTCCTTGATGTCCGACGCGACGAAGTAGTCAGAGTGCGGATATCAATCAATGTGCAGCAGTCCAGGTGAGTCACTCAAACATCATCTCTCCCATCACCGCCGTGTCATCCATGCTCGTGCTTGTCAGGGAAGACGACCAAATCGCGCGGTCGATGACTTCGCGGGGCAGGGCGTGGTTGCGGGCGAAGTTGGCTTTCCAGGTGATGCCTTTGGTTGGGGGTTCGACGCCGAGGGTGGTGAAGGGAATCACGAGATGCGCATGCCAGCGTTTGGTTTGGGCATCGACGCGGGTTTCGCTGGTCCAGTCGCCGTTCCAGGTGGGGTCGTCTTTGCTGTGGCGCGGGTCCATCACGTCGGTGATGCGGCCGTTGAGGGCGTCGTATCGGCTGGCGGCGTTGGCACCTTGGGTGAAGCGGTAGAAGAGCGGTTGGGCGGGGTTTGGGGCGAGGTAGAGGTCGATGGCTTCTTGGTTGGTGAGGACGCGGTCGCGGTTGAAGGCTGTGAAAGTGGTCGCATCGCTGAGTTCGGCTTCGGCGCGGAGGTGGAGGGCGGTTTCGTCGTAGAGGAGGCGGATCGTTGTTGGGCGCGGCAGCGTGTGAAGGGGCGGGAGGAGCGTGAGTTCGTGCGCGGCGGCGGTTTGCCACTCGGGGCTGTCGAGCGTGAGATTGGCGGTCGTTTTGGCGATGGTGAGTTTTTTGAGGCCGGGCGGCGGAGCGTTGCGCATGGCTTGCGTGTCCCAGTTGAAGCAGGTGTTCGCATACGGCTCCTGGTAGCCGTCGTGGGCGAGTTGCAGGTGTTTGGCGTCGTGACCGGGAAAGGGGAACAAAATGTGGTTCCACTCCTTTTGATGCCCTTTGGCGTAAAGCGTGGCGATGAAGGCGTTTCGCGTGTCGATGGCATCGAGCAGGCGATGCAGCGACGGTTGATCGGGTGCCATCTGCCAGGCCTGATGCAGGTGCACGACCTTCGCGAAGTGCTTCAGGTAATCAAACTCGGCGCGGACGAGCGCAAGGCGTGTCTTGATCTTCGGCGTGCGGGCGAGTTGCTCGGATTGCGCGAGGTGGCCCTCCATCGCGGCGAGCACGCGCGGCGTGTAGAGGAAGGCGATGAGCTGAAACGGGTCCTGCACCGTTTTGCGTCCGCGAGCATCGGTGGGCAGCGGTTTGTAGGTCCACACATCCGTGCGCGTGCCGATGTGGTCGGAGTAGAGCGCGATGGCGTGATACAGCTCGTCGTAAAAGGCACGCATGTAGAAGGCGATGCTCTTGTCCGGGAACGCGCCCTCGCAGAACTCGGGGATGAGGTCCTTGGCGTGGTTGTTCGCCGGATCATCAAACATGCGGCCCATGGTGTAATAGACCGGCCCTTCGAGTCCGAAGAGCTGGCCTGGACCATCGCGATACAGCGACTGGATGCGCGCGGCGGCGAGTCTTTGCACCTGCAGCTCGATGTAGCCCGGCGTGCGCATCGGCGTGTAGCGCGTGCCGAGGTTCGGGCACCAATTATAAACGTAGCCGGTGAAGCCGCGCGGCACCTCGATGCCGCGCCACGGGGCGATGTCCTCCTCGTTCGTGCCGGTGAGCATGATGCAGGTGTTCGCGGGAAATTGGTTAAACGTCTTCGGCGGCTGCGCGGTGAGGATGTAGCTCATCATCGTGATCTGGCCGCCGGGATGCGATTTCTCCACGCGCTGCGCCACCTCGCGGCTGAAGATCCAAATCTTCTCCGACCAGTCCTTGCCCGTGCCGTAGAGCGCCTCGCACTTCTCGCACTGGCACTCGCGGAAGCCATCCGGCTGGCCGAGGTCCACGCTGTCAAAGCCGCGCTCCAGGTGCGAAACGAGGTCGCGGTAGATGCGCTCCTGCACGTCGGGATTCGACAGGCAATACTGCCCGTTGCCCTCCGGCTTCAAACGCGATCCGCTGATCAGCGCGAAGTATTCCGGATGCTCCGCAAACAGCTCCGCCGGCACCGCCCGCTCCCACGTGTGCCCGCCGAACTGCTCATCCACGCGCGGGAAGCGATTGTGCGCGAGATCGTAAAACGAAGCGCCCGCCGGATGCGCCGAGTTCACGCGCAGCAGCGGCGTCTTCGTCACGTTCAGCGTGTCCGGCACCGTGATCGTCTTCATTGGCAGGAACTCGATGGCTGGCGATGCCATGAGGTCGATCTTCGCCGCGCCACTCACCGGCGTGTAGCCCGGCAGGTCCGGGTAAAGGAAGCGCACGCCGAGAAACTCCCGCGCAAAGTCCACCGCCGCCTTCGTCGTGCCCACGCGATCCCAATTCGGCCTCCGCGCATTCTCCACCTTCGCCTTCGAGGCCTGGTCATTCCCCGCGAGGATCACATCCCGCCCCACCACCCGCTGCACATAGCTCCAATCCCGCAGTTTCGTCACCTCCACGCGATTCTTCTGCGCCAAAACCGTGTTCCCAAGCACCAACGCCGGCTTGGAGGCATCCCGCTCCTTTTCACGCACGATGGCGATCTTCGCCTTGTTCGCCAAAAACGCCGTCTGGAGCAGCCGAGCCGTCTGCTGAAGACTCGCGTCAATGGCGGGCGTCGGTGCCGCATCCGGCAACACAATCTGGTAGTCCGTTTTGCCTGCATCGAGCAAGGTCAGGTCCGCAGCCGTTGCGGCGGAGAGGGAGAGGAAGAGCGCGAGGAGGGGTTTCATGTGGGACATGAAACGTGAATGACATTTCGGACCTCACAGCTTAAGTTCGTTTTCAACCAACTGCTCGACTGCTCATCAGGTTGATTCGCCAGCAAGTGTCTCGGCCTTTCTTTTGCGACGATCTTCCATTTCGAGAAACTCGTGTCGCAGGACATCGAAAAAAGTCCCGTCTTGCCTCTCGAAAGTGTCCTCTTCGTGAGACCACCGCAAAATCCTGCCCTCAGCATCAAAGCAGTAAACATCAGCGTCACCAACGATCTTCAAAAACGGGAGAACTTGGTGGCCCATGTTGCGAAACTCATCAGCGGCCACCTTGAGCTGCATCCACTCCGGGGCTTCATCACTCAATGCGTGCGTGAACAAGCCATACAGAAAGCTCCAAAAGGGGCCGACATCGTATGCTTTATGGCGCGGCCAAAACTCTTCCCGAACCTCAAGATAAAGGCCACCCCAAAAGCCTGAAGCGTGGGCCAGGTATTCGCTCGGAAGGGTGATTCCGTATTGCGAGGCGAATGCAGTCAGCTCATCCTCTGAAGGTGCCGATTTACCCGCTGCCACGAGGTAATACTTCTCGTTGTCCCAGATCTGGTTGATGATTTCCTCGGTTTGGTCTTTGGCGGCGCTCATGTTTTGAAACGTGTGTTAGTTAGCCTCATTATGGGCGGTTTGAATCAAGAACGTCCACGGTTTTCCTTGTTCGAACAGCGCGGCATTGAAGCAAAATGAGAGGGATCAGTCGAGGTCACTCCAGTCCCGGTTTCTGCATCTCTTTGAGCACGCGGGCGTTGATCGGGGAATTCGGGTGAAGGCCTTCGCCGCGTTTGTCGCGTTTGCCAGGCGTGGCACCGGGAGTGTGGAAGGTGGCGTTCCAGTTGATGGCGAAGGCGGGGAACTCCTTTTTCATGACTTCGGTGCGCTCCCAGTTGGCGAGCACGCGGGCCTTGGCGGCTTCGTCCTTGCCCTTGCTGGCCTCGAACTTCTGCATCGCTGCACGGGTATCGACGACGAGTTTTGCGAACTCGAAGCCGCAGCGCGTGAAGTGCAGGCGGCGGCGATACTTTTCATCGGCGGAGGCGAGTTTCGCGGTGGCGGAGTCGAGCTGGGCCTGTGCTTGGGCAAACAGCTCGGGTGTGTATTTCTCCGGGACGTCGAAGGCGCGGTAGGAGCTGGGTTTTTCGACGACAAACTCCATGCGTGTGCGCTCCAGGAGTTCCCAATAGGCTTTCATGTCAGCCGCAGCGGGGCCGTAGGTGCGCTGGTAGTAGTCGTTCATGAGCGCGGCCACATCAATGCGTGGATTCCACGCGAGATGGGCGAGCGCGTAGTAGTGCGGAGCTTGGTTCGACCAATGATACCAAAACATGTCGAAGTAGATGCCGATGCAGTGCGTGTCGGCGGCAAAGCGGAAGTCCTCGGCGGCCTGAGTCATCGCCACATCAGGCATGCCCCAGGTGAGGCCGACGGGATTGCCGAGATTCGGCCGCCACATGATGTGCTTGGCTTTCGCGGCCCATGCGGCGTGCTGTTTCATCGGTGTCTCGCGTGCCACCGGGCCGCGCATGGCGAAGTTACTCACGCTGGCGATGATGACGTTGTCATCCGGCACGGCGGTTATGGGCGCGGGGCGTGAGTAGCCGTAGGCGAGCAGTTGCACATAGAGTTCTTTGTCCGGGAAACGCTGCTTCAGCATGCGCCCGAGCGTGTTGGCGAAAATGACCTGACGATCACTCAGCGCGGGGCGGTCTTCGCTTTTGTTCTTCCAGCGGAAGGGGAACTTTTCACCCTCAGGATGGTCCTTGGCCTGGCAGTCTTTGCACACGCAATGGCCGAAGCCGTAGCCGTCGTTCTCGCTGACGTTGAAGAGGCGCTTGGTGGGATCTTGGCGAAGATCCTCCTC
>JBIKIA010000266.1:0-6766 GCA_044361885.1 Prosthecobacter sp.
GGTCTCGTCGGCAAGTGGCATCTCGGTTCCCAGCCTGCGATGCAGCCGCAGCCGCGCGGCTTCGGCGAGTTCTTCGGCTTCCTCGGCGGCGCGCATGATTACTTCGCCAAAAACGGCATCCTGCGTGGCAATGAACAGGTGCCGGAACTCGATCACACCACGGATGCCTTTGGCCGCGAGGCTGCGGCGTTCATCGAGCGTCACCAGGGCAAACCGTGGTTCCTTTACCTCGCCTTCAATGCCGTCCACACGCCCATGCAGGCCACGCCGGAGCGCCTCGCGAAGATGGCTGCCATCACGGACAAACAGCGCCGCACCTATGCTGCGATGATGCTCGCCATGGACGATGCTATCGGCGTCGTGCGTGCCAAGCTCGCTGCCACTGGCCAGGAGCAAAACACCCTCGTTACCTTCATCAGCGACAACGGTGGCCCGACCATGGAAGGCGTGACGGTGAATGGCTCGGACAATACCCCCTTGCGCGGCAGCAAACGCACCACCCTCGAAGGCGGCATCCGTGTGCCCTTCCTCATGAGCTGGCCTGCCAAACTGAAGCCCGGCGTCTATGAGAAGCCTGTCATCCAGCTCGATCTCACCGCCACGGCGCTCATCGCCTCCGGCCATGAAAGCACGGGCGATGGCGTGAATCTCCTGCCGCATCTTCTCGGTGAAAAAACCGACGCTCCGCACGACGCCCTCTACTGGCGCTTCGGCCCGCAAACCGCCATCCGCATGGGCGACTTCAAGCTCGTCCGCTACGACGCTGCTGCCGAGGGTGGCTCGGGCACTGTCCTCGGCCCGAAGCTCTACAACCTCAGCACCGACATCGGCGAAGCCAAAGACCTCGCCGCCGAGATGCCTGACAAAGTCAAAGAGCTGCAAGCCAAGTGGGACACATGGAATCAGGGCAACGTCGCCCCGCTCTGGGGTGGCAAAGAGAAGCGAGCCAAAGGCAAAGGCGGCAAAGGCATGAAGAAAAAGAAGAAGGCCGCAGCGGCTGAATAACCCACGCCGCACTCCATCATGAAACACTGCCTCCTCGCCGTCTTTCTCTCCGCACTCAGCCCGCTGCTCTCCGCTGAAAAGCCGAACATCGTCATCTTTTACCTCGATGACATGGGCTGGGCACAACCCGGCGCTTACGGCGGCAAACTCGCCCCCACGCCGAACATGGATTCACTGGCCACGAACGGCGTGCGTTTCACGAATGGCTACTCCAGCGGCTGCGTGTGCTCGCCAGGACGTGTCGGCCTGATGACCGGCCGCTACCAAGCCCGCACCGGACACGATGCCAACCCGACGCGCGAAGGCCGCGAGCTGCTGCTCAGTGAGAAGACCATGGCGCAACATCTGAAGCCAGCGGGCTACACCACCGGCATCGTCGGCAAATGGCACCTCGGTGACACGAGCGCCGAGTTCATGCCGCTCTCACGCGGCTTTGACTTTGCTATGGGCACCGTCGGCAATCTCGGCGAGGGCAAAGGCCCGTCGTTTTATCGTGGCAACGAACTCGTGAAGGAACTGGAGGGCGAGCCCGTCACCTCACCCGTCTATGCACGCGAGGCCTGCGGCTTCATCGACAGCAACAAGGACAAGCCTTTCTTCCTCTACCTCTCCTTCAATGCAGTGCATTCGCCCATCGTCGCCTCGCCGAAGTGGCTGGAGAAGTTCCAGCACCTCGACAAGCGCGAGCAAGCCTATGCCGCCCTCATTGGCGAAGCGGACGAAGCCATCGGCACCGTTTTGACCAAACTGCGCGAGCTGAAGCTGGAGGAAAACACCCTCATCTTCTGCATCAGCGACAACGGCGGCGCGTCTCCCATCTCCGAGCAAATGGGCCTGCGCGGCCACAAGTGGTTCGTCTGGGAAGGCGGCATCCGCGTCACCTGGATGGCGCAGTGGAAAGGCCGCATCCCCGGCGGACGAGTCGTGAATGATCCCATCATCCAGCTCGATGTCCTACCCACCGCGCTCGCTGCGGCGAATGCGACCGCTCTGGTCGAAACACTCGATGGCGTGAACCTCCTGCCGCTCCTCGAAGGCAAGACCGACAAGCTCGCTCCGCGCGAACTCTTCTTCCGCTTCGGCGTCCAGCACGCCGTGCGTCAGGGCGACTGGAAGCTCGTGAAAGCTAGCAAAGACATGGAGCCCATGCTCGTGAACCTCGCCACTGATCCCGGTGAGCAAAAGGACCTCTCCACCGAAAATCCTGCGAAGAAAACCGAGCTGCAAACCCTCTGGGAAAAGTGGGACGCCTCCATGCAGCCCCCACGCTGGGAAGACCAGCGCTGGAACGGCGACGAGAAGCGCAAAGAGAAGAAGAAAAAGGGGAAGAAGAAGTGAGCTGACTCCCTTCGTCATTCACGCCTTCGGTTTGAGAAACAGCACCTCCGCGCGCTCGATCCAGCCTTTGCGCAAATCCATGCGGAACCAGCCGTCGCTGTTTTTCGCGTTGATGCGGCAGCCGGAGCGTGGGCCGAATTCTTTGAGATCGTATTGCGCCCAGGTCTTGCCTTTGTCCGGCGACCAGATGATGCCGCAGGCATAGGTGGAAGCAGGCGCGCAATGCGTGGCGACGAAGACGCCGTCCTGATAGAGCATGTTCGCGGACTCAAACATGGGATTGAAGAGCAGCGTGTGCTTCGACGTGTCTGTGAAGTCCTTCGGATCACACATGAAAATGCCGCGATCATGCCTGTTGGCGATGGCAGGGCCGTTCGCATCGGCGATCCAGTAGATCTTGCCGTCGATGAAGTTCATGCCACCGGCTTTGAAGCGCGAATTCGAGTCCACCGAGATGACCAGCTTCCAGTCCCAGGAATCCGCCTTCGCATCGTAGGTGCCACGTAGCCAATGAACTTCCTTGCCATGCGTGCGGTCGATGTCGCCGGTGCAGGCATAGAAGGCGTTCTCCGCGGGGTTGTAGCACACGTTGTGAATGTGGCGGGCGATGAGCGGGTTCTTCGGATCACCGAGCATGGGAGCATCTGGCGGCGCGTCCTTTTGCTGGAACTTCGGGTTCTGGCCAAAGGCATACGCCAGCTTCACCGTCTCGCCGTTGTCGGTGGAGTAGTAAATGTTCACCGGCACTGCTCCGCCGAGCACGTTGCAGTAGTTGCCCCACACGAGCATCTCCTTGCCATCCACGTCGAAGCAGTGCTCGCCATCGAGCGAGTGGAAATACCAGCCCGGCTGATCCGCCTTCACTGGCTTGTGCGGCAAGTAGTCGCTGCCATCGGGTCGCTTCACGATGATCTCGCGATGAGATTTGAGATTGTCCGTGCTGAGGAAAAGCTTCTCACGCGTGGCGAAGACCACGTTCCCATTCTTCATCAGCACGCTGAAGGTAATGTTCTCCGCCTCGGCAAATTCCGCGCTGTGCGCCCACGTCTTCCCGCAGTCCTCAGAGAGCATGATCTTTCCACCGCCAAACGCGAAGGCCCTGCTGCCGCGTTGCGAGTCGATGTAAGGCCCGTCCGTCGCCGGCATGCGGTAGTAGAAATGCTCCGTCTCACCTTCGATGGCGGGCGCAGCATGCGATTTGGAGAAAGCTGGCAGCAGCAAACTGCTGGCGGCGGTGGCGATGAAGTGGCGGCGTGTTTTCATGCGGTGGGTGAGTGAGTCAGTTACGGCGCTGAAGACTCACCCTTCCAAACCACACGCAGGTCACGGGTTCTCGCCCATGATCCAGAGCACGCGCAGGCCGAGCTTGTTGGCGATCTCTCGTCCGCGCTCAGGACCGAGCACCATGAGGGCTGTGGCGTAGCCATCGGCGAGGGCACAGGACTCGTGAATGACGGTGACGGACACGAGCGAATGCTCGACAGGCCTCTGCGTGCGTGGGTCGATGAGGTGGCTGCGTCCGTCCTTTTGATGCCGGTAGGTGCCGCTGGTGGCCACGCATAGGTTCGTGAGCGGCATGGTTTGCAAAGACTCGCCTTGGGCGGCTTCGGGCGTCTGGATGCCGACTCGCCAAGGCTGGCCGTCAGGGGCGTGTCCGATGGCAGCGGCCTCGCCGCCGACTTCGAGCAGGAAGTCTCTCAGGCCTTGCGCCTTCAGCAGTGTGATGAGTTCATCGATCACGAAACCTTCGGTGACGCTGGCGACGTTGATTCGCACTTGCGGCACATCCTTTTTCAGAGCTGGAGGATCAAGCCGAGTCTGCAAATGCTGCCAGCCGGTGATCACGGTTTCATCGGCAGCCATATTCGGTGCGAAACCGAAGGCCTCGACCAAGGGAGCGAGGGTGATGTCGAGTGCCTCGTCAGTCTGATCGGCGATCCGGCGGGCAAGTTCGACCACTTTGACAAGCTCCTGAGGCACGGGCTGCCAGTCGGTGGAGGTAGCGGCGTTGAAAATACTCAGCGCCGAGTCTTTCCGCCAATGGGAAAGAACGGCCTCGCGCTGATCGAGGTGCGTCTGGATAAGCGGGCGGGCATTTTCATCGGCTCCGAGGGCTCGCAGGCTCCAGGTGGTGCCCATCGTCTTTCCCTGGATGATCTGCGGCTCGGAAGGCTGGCAGCCGACCAAAGTAAGCAGGATCAGAGGCAGGAGGGCCGAGCGCATGGGGACAAAAAAGGAGGCAGGCCTGAGCCTGCCTCCGAACTTTCGATGATCAAACGAGGGTTGCTGATCTCAAACCACCACGCTGTGGACGCGGGTGATGCCGGGGATCTTCTCCAGCTCGGCCAGCACTTCGGCGGCGGGGGTGGAGTCGAGCGTGAGCAGGGTGAGGGCGGTGCCGCCTTCTTTGTTCCGGCTGAGGGACATGTCGGCGATGTTGACCTGATTTTTGCCAAGGATGCTGCTGTAGGCGGCGATCATGCCGGGGCGGTCTTGGTTCTCGATGAGGAGCAGAGTGCCTTCCGGGCGTGTCTCGATGAGGCGGTCATTGACCTTCACGATGCGTGGCTCACCGGCGAAGAAGGTGCCGGCGATGCTGGCGGTTTCGGTGCCATTGCTAGCCTGGACTTCGATGAGGTCGGTGAAGACATTCGCCTCAGGCAGGCGGCTTTCGGTGAAGCGCAGGCCGAGGTTTTCAGCGACGCCGTTGGCGTTGATGTAGTTCACCTGCTCGGCACCGACGGCGCGTTCGAGGAAGCCTTTCAGCACGGCACGGGAGATCAGGGTGGTGTCACCGCTGCCGACTTTGCCGCTATAGTTGATGCTGACGACGTTCGAGCGAGCTGGAGCAAGCTGGGAAACGACACGACCAAGCAGTTCACCAAATTTGAGGAAGGGTCCGATCTCGGCGAGCACCTTCGGATCGACGTTCGGCATGTTCACCGCGTTCACGACCGTGCCCTGGAGGAGGTGGGCTTTGATCACTTCGGCGATCTCGATGCCGACGTTTTCCTGGGCTTCTTCGGTGCTGGCACCGAGGTGCGGGGTGAAGACGGTGTTTGGAGCGCTAAGCAGCGGGTAATCAGCAGGTGGCGGCTCGACTTCGAAGACGTCGAGGGCAGCACCGGCGATGGTGCCTGCGCTGAGGGCGTGGGCGAGTGCGGCGTCATCAATGAGGCCACCACGGGCGCAGTTGATGATGCGGCAGCTCTTCTTCAGGCTGGCGAGACGCTTCGCATTGATCATGTGCTTCGTCTCGGGCGTGAGCGGCATGTGCATGGTGATGTAGTCGGCCTGCACGATGGCGGCATCGAGGTCTTCACAAAGGGTCACGCCGAGGCTTTCCGCGCGGTTCTTCGACAAATAAGGATCATAAGCGACGACGCTCATGCCAAAGGCCTTCGCACGCTTGGCGAACTCAGCACCGATGCGGCCCATGCCGAGCACGACGAGCGTTTTGCCATAGACTTCGGTGCCCTGGAAGCTTTTGCGATCCCACTTACCGCTGACGATGGTGGCGTGCGCCTGCGGGGTTTTGCGGGAGAGGGCCATCATCAAAGTGAAGGCCTGCTCGGCGGTGGAGATCGTATTACCACCGGGGGTGTTCATCACCACGACGCCGCGCTTGGAGGCGACTGGGACGTCGATGTTATCCACGCCGACACCAGCACGTCCGATGACTTTCAGATTTGGGGCGGCTTCGAGAACCTTGGCGGTCACTTTGGCACCGGAACGGACGATAATGGCGTGAGCATCGCGGGAGGCCTCGATCATCGCAGCCTCTTCTTTGAGGTTCATGTTCACGACCACGTCAAAGGAGGACTCGGCCTTCAGGAGGTCGATACCTTTGCTCGAAATGGGGTCGTTGTTACCGGCGATGAGAATTTTAAACTGGGCCATAAGGGGCGCGCAGGCTAGGACATCGCGGGAATTTGGCAAGGAGGAGGTGCGCGAGCGGAATGTGGACAATCCAGCGAGCCTACGCCAGTCTCCGGCTCTCAACTTTTACCCCTACCTGACCATGCCTCTCTCTGCACAGATCGTCGAAGATATGAAAACGGCCATGAAGGCCAAAGACACCGTGGCCCTGAACGTGGTGCGCGGCCTGAAATCGGCCATCAAGTATGCCGCCATCGAGAAATTTGGCGCTGAAGGCGAGCTGGACGACACCGACGCCATCTTGGTGGTGCGCAAAGAGATCAAAAAGCGCCAGGACAGCGTGGCCAGCTACGAAAGTGCCGCCCGTCAGGATCTCGCCGACGTGGAGAAAGCCGAAATCGCCGTACTGGAAAAGTACCTTCCCGCCGCGATGAGCGCGGAAGACCTCGTGAAACTCGTGGAGGCCGTCATCACCGAACTCGGCGCGACCTCGAAGAAGGAAATGGGCAGCGTGATGAAGGTGCTCCAGGAACGCGCCGAAGGC
>JBIKIA010000267.1:0-6733 GCA_044361885.1 Prosthecobacter sp.
CTGTATCCGAATCCAAATGAAGAACGGCAGCGCAGACTGCGGAGCCGCATCGCGTGGTTGGAGAAGGCATGATCAAACGGCGATCAGCGGATGCGTGCGCTTCACCATAGGGAACTCGACGCGCTCACCCGTGATGCCAGCTTGGAAAACTCCATGTGCCATCTCGATGGCCTTCATGGCGCGTTCGCCTGAGCCAAGCGGCTCGCGGTTTTCCGCGATGGCCTGGAGCCAGTCACGCACGACACGGCGATGCGATGCATCGTAGCCGGTGAGACCTTCAAAAGTGGTCTCGGTGGCAGGATCGACACCGCCGGTCCAGTCGAGCCATGATTCGGTGCGTGTGGTCGGCGTGCGGTTCGGATCGGAGAGCAGAGAGATCGTGGGCGCGAATCCGGAGAGTAGTCGCGCGATGCCGCGCGTGCCGATGATCTCCATGCCGAACGGTCCTGCAGATTTCTCCAAACCCACGCGACTGCGGAAGGTGACGTTCACGCCAGAGTCCATCGCGAAGCTCGCGAAGATGTCGTCACCGACCACCGGCCCTACTTTGTCGGTGGGCGATTCCTTGGCATCGGCGAGCGAAGCGTGCCTGCCCTGATGACGAACGCGTGCCTGACATGATTGCACCGCGCCGCCAAACAGTCTCGCGAGATCAAAGACGTGCAACCCGAGCACCATCATGTCCTGCCCACCTGCTCGCTCACCCATCTTGCCCACCGTGTGAATTTCCAATAGGTCACCGATCAAGCCTTCGCGCAGCGCTTTCTCCAGGCGTAGTACACTCGGAGCCATGCGCGTGACATGAGCGACTGCGACGCGAAGCTGTTTTGCCTTAGCGAGTCGCAGAATGTCGTCCGCCTCAGCGAGAGTGATGGTGAAGGGCTTCTCCAAATACAGGTGCGCCCCAGCCTCCAGAGCCGCCATCGACATCGCATGATGCTCCGTGGCCCAGCGCGGTGCGATGGCGACGAGGTCCGGCTTTTCCTTGTCGAGCATCGTGCGGTAGTCGGCGTAGGCGCGTGCAGCACCTGAGGCGGCCTTCGCCTTCGCACGACTGGCATCATCAGGATCGGCAACGGCGACGACGCTCACATTTGGCAGGCCTGCAAAGATGCGCTCAATGCCATGACCATAATCACCCGCGTTTGTGTGGCCGATGATGGCGGCTTTGAGCTTCGGGGCATCGGCGGCATGAAGCGCGTGCGTGGCGACCCATGCGGAGCTGCCGATGAGAAGTTGGCGTCGAGTGGTGGTTGTCATGGTGAATGGAATACGAGCCGGTAGGCGTTGGTTTGGCATCGCATGAAAATCACCGCACTCCTTTCCGTCTTTGCTCTCCTCAACCTGCCTGCTGCCGTCACGGCGCAAGACAAGGTCTTCAAAGCTGGTGCCGCGACCAGCAATATCACGCCGCCGCTGGGCATGGAGATCGTGGGCAACTTCGCGCCGCGCCCCATCGCGAGTCATGTGCATGATGAGCTGCATGTGCGCTGCCTCGTGCTCGATGATGGCACGACGAAGCTCGCCTTTGCCGTGGCGGACACGATTTCGCTCGGGCGCGATGTTTGGGACGAGGCCAAAATGAAGATCGAGGCCGCGACGGGAATTCCGAGCGCCAACATGATGTTCTCCGGCACGCATACGCATTCCAGCGTTTCGGCCATCACGAACAAAGATCCCTCGCTCGATTACCGCAGCTTCATCATCTCCCGCGTGGTGGATGGCGTGCGGCGTGCGGTGAACAATCTAGAACCCGCACGCATCGCGTGGGGTTCGGGAAAGGTGCCGCAGCATGTTTTCAATCGCCGCTGGCTGCTGAAGGAGGGCGTCACAAACGACAACCCGTTTGGTGGCAAAGATCGCGCCGTCATGAATCCGAGCAGCCTGCTGCGCCCACGTCTCGCCGGTCCTGCCGGGCCGACAAATCCCGAGGTCTATTGCCTCTCCGTGCAAGCCACTGACGGACGCCAGATCGCGCTCATGGCGAACTACTGGCTGCACTACGTCGGCGGCGTGAACAAAGAGGATCTGTCGGCGGATTACTTCGGCGAATTCTGCCGCCGCATCGAAGAAAAGGTCGGCGCACCCTGCGTCGGTATCCTGGCGAATGGCCCCTGCGGCGACGTGAACAACAACGACTACAGCGGCAAGACCCCGAGCGTGAAACGCGAGCCGTATGAGAAGATCAAACTCGTCGCAGGCGACCTCGCGCAGGAAGTGCTGCGCGTTCATCAGACGCTGAAGCACCAGGATTGGGTGCCGCTGAAGGCCGCCGCCAGCGATCTGGAACTCGGCGTGCGTCGCCCGACACCTGAGATGATCCAGTGGGCCGAAGGTGTGCTCGCCAAACCGAGGGACGCCACGCCCACACATCGTCTAGAGCAGCCCTACGCCGAGCGCACGCTCGCCGCACGCGATGCAAAGCCTGATAGTATCCAGGCCGTCATCCAAGCCTTCCGCATCGGCGATCTCGGCATTGTATCCATCCCCTTCGAAGTCTTCACGGAGATCGGCCTCGAACTCAAAACCCGCAGTCCTTTTAAAGACACCTTCACTATCGAACTCGCCAACGGCAGCAACGGCTACCTGCCGACGCCGAAACATCACGACCTCGGCGGTTACGAAACTTGGCTCGGCACGAATCGCGTCGAGCGCGAGGCGTCGGTGAAGATCACCGCGCGGGTGTTGAAGATGCTGGAGCGGGTAAGGTGAGTCCATCAGGCCAAGATATCGCCTGCAATAGCAAGGCATCTCCTTGAGCATCGTATCGCTCACATGCGCTTTTTCCTGCTCTTATCGTGCCTCGTTGTCCATGCCTCGCTCCTCGCCGCCGATCTTCCCAAGATCGACTTTGGCAGTGTGCGTGAGGAACACCTCATGATCCCGATGCGCGATGGCAAGCGTCTGTCGGCCTATGTCTTCTTTCCCGCAGGCAACCAGAAGTGGCCCGCGATTTTCGAGCAGCGCTACGGCGACATCTCCAGCGCGGGGTCACGCAAAGCAGCAGCCAAGTTTGCCGAGGGCGGCTTCGTCATCGCGCTGGTGAACTATCGCGGAACGCATGAGAGCGAGGGCGTGTATCGCGGCTATCGTGGACTGCAATGGGGCGAGTTGCGTGATGGCCATGACGTGTGCGAGTGGCTCGCCGCGCAGCCTTGGTGCAAGGGCAAAATCGGCACCTATGGCGGATCGCAGGCTGGCTACGCGCAGAACTATCTCGCCGTAACTCAGCCGCCACACTTGGTGGCGCAATACATGACCGACACCGGATTGAGCCTGTATCATGAAGGCTACCGCATCGGTGGCGCGACGAAACCGCAGCGCTTCATCAAGGGCGGTGCGGTGGCTCGCGACATCAAGGACAACGAAGCGATGCTGCGTGAGTGGGACCAGCATCCCGACTATGATGACTTCTGGAAGGACGAAGATGCGTCGCTCCACTTCGACAAGATGAACTACCCCTGCTTCACCATCGGCAGTTGGTTTGATTTCATGTGCCAGGGCAGTGTGGCGAGCTTCATCGGGCGCAATGAGAAAGGCGGCCCGAAATCACGCGGCCAGCAGCAGCTCATCATCGGTCCCTGGCTGCATGGCGGCTATCCAAAGTCGAACAAGATCGGCGAACTGGTGTTCCCGGAGAACGCCTTCTTCGACGTGTATGCGCACATGACGAAGTGGTTCAATCACTACCTCAAAGGCGAGGACAACGGCATCGAGAAAGACTCGCCCGTGAAATACTACGTCATGGGCGCGTGCGGTGAAGCTGGTGCTCCCGGTAACATCTGGCGCGAGGCCAAAGACTTCCCGCCTGCGAGCACGGCAGCGGATTGGTTCCTGCAACCCGATGGCAAACTGGCCCCCAAGAAGCCCTCAGTGCCGAGCGCCAGCACTTCGTATGCGAGTGATCCTGCGCACCCGATGATCCTCAACACCGTTGGTTTCCCTGGAGCCAGGGACGCGCGTACCTTTGAAGAGCAGGCGGAGGTCCGCACCTGGACAAGCGATGTGCTCTCCGAGCCGCTCGAAGTCACCGGTCGCATCAAGGCCGAGGTCTTCGTTTCCTCCACGGCAAAGGATACCGACTTCGTCCTGCGCGTGACCGATGTGTATCCCGATGGCCGCTCCATCCTGCTGGTCGATTACCCGCTGCGTGCTCGCTATCACGAAGGCTTCGATCATCAGAAGCTGCTCGTGTCAGGTCAGGTGGCGAAGCTTGCCTGGGACATCGGCTGGGTGAGCATCATCTTCAACAAGGGGCACAAAGTTCGCATCACCATCGCCAGCACTGGCGCGCCGTATTTCGAGCCAAACACGCAGACCGGCGGCCCGATCACGCACTTCGTCACCGAGCCCGGCATCGCCGCGATCAATACCATCTGGCACGATGCCAAACACGCCTCACGCGTGATCCTGCCGACGGTGAAGTAGTCAGGGCTTGGTGATGCTCGAAAGGGCGGGCACGAGCTTCGGATCATACTTCGCGCCCCTGGACACCTGGATCAGCGTCATGCGCACCTTCGTGGGGAAGAACTTCTCAGGATCGGGGCGCTTGTGGGCGTGTAGGTTTTTGTCGTCTTTAAGGACGAGGTGCATTTCTTTGATGCCCTCGCTCCAGATGATGTCGTTGTTTTGCCAGAAGGTGGTCATCGAGAGATCCTTCTCGATCACGCCCATCTTGGAATACGCCCCCGTGCCGATGCAGCCGTAGCCGTGGTTTTGGCCCTTGTAGGGGATGTAGCACACGCTCCACGACGTGGGCTGATCGCCAACCGGTTTTTCAAGCACCTCCAGCCGCAGATGCACCGTGCCATTGCGGTAATCGACCGGTGTGGTCCAGTCCTTCGGGCGCTCGGAATTCAAGCGATCGCTTTTCACGTAGTAGTGCGACTGGCTAGGCTTCGAGTTAAGGGCGTCCTCTTGCGTAAACGTGAAGGTGGTGTCGAAGAGCACGAATTGCTCGGCGTGGATGACGGGCACGTTCAGGAGCAGGAAAGAAAGGAGAGCGGCGCGGATGAGGATGTTGGCTGGCATGATGTTGAGGTATCTGATCACATATTCTGATTTTTGTTCTCGGACAGCAAACATGTGAGTTCAGGGGCCTGGTTTGTGATTCAAAAAAGTGCCCGTGTGGAAAGCTTCCGCTTGCCAGGAGGCTGATGATTGATAGTCACGCCGGACTTTCATGGTAACTCTCCCACGCCTCATTATTTTTCTCGGCTTCAGCGCGACTTTGGCCCAAGCTCAAGTGGGCATATCCCCCTCCCTGAACGCCTCCTTTCTTCAGGAGCTGCGTGCCCGTGATGCTGATCATGCTGATGAAGTTCGTGATGTGCTCGGCGGCGACCGCCAATCCTTGGACCGGGGTCGTGAACTCTCCCGCCCGGAGGTCTTCAAGCGCTTTTTCGCCGACTCCGAGCGCATGGCGGCGGACATCACGGGCTTCAACGGCCCCTACCAGCTTGGCAGGAAGTGGTTCTCGCCTTTCTACTTTGGAGAGCTGGCACCGTCACCCTTCATCCAGAACAAAGACGGGCTCACTCTCGGCATGGCGATCGAGTTCCAGACGGAATACAACAGTGCAGTGAACTCGGGCAAAGGCGGTGTGATCTTTTCCCCCAGCCTGCTCTGGGATGGCAGCTATCAGGTCTCCCCGGAACAGCGCTTCACCTTCAGCGGCGGACTCGGGCTGAACTGGATCAGTGGCAATGATCAGATCGACTCTGAGTATTGGTCTGACGAGTTTGGCTTCTTCCTGCTGCCCGGCACCAGCCTCGCCTATGATGTCGATCTCGGCTCACTGCACCTCACCGCTTATGATCGCGTCAGCGCCCGCCCCTATTTCGGCATGTTGCAAAATGACCTCGGGCTCGCCGCGACGATGGATCTGACCGATCGCTGGTCCTGGACCGTGAACTACACCTTCTCGAAGACCTACGACATCGACGGCGAATACGGCAGCTACTGGCGCGGCAGCAATTTCGACCTGCATACGCTATCTTCGGAGCTGGTGTTTGAAAAGTCCGCCACGCTGAACCTCGGTTTGGAAGCCGCTTGGAACTGGTATCAGCCAGACAATGACCGCCAGTTGCCTGTGACTTTATTCATCCCCTTTGGTTCCTTTGATGACAATGCTGATGCGGCTCAGTTCATGAACGTCGGCCTCTTTGCCGACTGGCATCCCACTCAGGATACGCGTGTTCGTCTCGCTGCGGGCTACCAGCATTACGAGTCTGAGTCAGCGGGCTATGTCAGCTTCTTTTCTCCGCACAACTCACAAGATGACGATGGCATGCCCTACTACTCATTCGCGCTTTCACAGCGTCTCAGTGAAAAATGGAGTCATGAGGTGGCCCTCGGCTATGAAAAAGTGCTCACTCTGGGCGGTCGCTACAATCAGGCTCATTACTTGAACTATGGCCTGACAGGTCAGGTCTGGGAGGGCGGGCAGTTTACCGGGAGCATGTTCGTGGAGTACCTTGACTCTCCTGATATGAGCGGTCTCAACTTTGAAAACACGACCGCCGGCGTGGACCTGCATCTGGACCAGCGCCTCACCTCCAAGCTCCATTTCGATCTCGCCTATGCCTCGCAGCGCATCTACAGCGATGGCAACTACGGTTTTAATCAGCAGATGGGCTCCCTCGGCTTCCGCTATGCCCTGGATGCCAAAACGCAGGTCAAACTCGGCTGGCAGGGCTTCATTGCCCGATTCAATCAAGACGATGACGACCAG
>JBIKIA010000268.1:0-6692 GCA_044361885.1 Prosthecobacter sp.
CGAGCAGCCGACCGCGATCATCGACCGTGAGGCCCACCCACGAGCCTTCGCTCTCTTTCGACACTTTGTGCAGCATCTCCACCTTGAAGCCCGGCAGCGTCTTGATGTCCTTTGGCGCGATGACTTCATCAGACGTCGGCTTCGTCTCTTTTTGACGCGAGCGATCAAAGATCTCACCATAGGGTTTGTTGCCATACGTATTCACCACCTTCGCTGGCTTCCAATCCTCCGTCGCCGGTGCCGCAGCAGACCACGACGCGTCGGTGAAGATTACGCGCTCGCTGCCATCCGCGAGCTTCAGCGTGAGTACGGCTAGAAAACCGGCCGCGCTGCCTTTGTTCGTCGCCTCGGCCCGCAGCTCGTTTTTGCCGCTGCGCAGCGCTTTGTTCACATTCGCCTGAGTGGGCCGCTGCCAGTCAGGATTCGTCAAAACGCGTTCACCATTGAGAAAAACCTCCGCGCCATTGTCGCAGCTCACGCGCAGCATGGCTTCCTTCACCTTCGCCTCGCCGAGATCGAACACCTTCTTCAGTCGCGCCGCGCTCTTCGCGCCCGGCGAATCGCTCCAGAGCCATTTCCACTCCGACGAGGCCTGGATCGGTGCTGCGGCCGTTTCGGCCTTCGATTGGGCCTTCGCCTTGCCTTTGCCCTTCGACTTCGCTTCCGCCATTTCCATCGGCTTCGCGTTGGCGATCACATTTTTGTCAAACGTAGGCACCGGAGCCTCCGGCAGCTCCTTGAGCATCACGTCCTTGATCTGCACCACCATCGCCGGACCGCGATGAAGCTGAAACGCGAGCAAACCTTCGAGCAATTGAGTTTTCGCCCCGAAGTCGAGCAAATCGATGGTCATCTGCCCGTCGATCTTGTGCACCACATGATTCCCCTGCGCGATGACCGTGTATTCATGCCACTCCGCGATGTCCACGCTCACCGGCTCACGCTCCGCCACGAGCCATTTTTTGCCCTCGGGGTCGATCACCATGCTTTGCCCGTTTTGCACCAGGATGCCTCCCCACTTCTCGCCATAGACCATCGCATTGTTCGGCGCTGCGGAATGAATGTCACACTGATACCCACCCATCGACCACTTGCCGACCTCCGGAAACTCGCGGCTCCGATACTGGATGCCCGTGTTATTCCCCGCCTGCTTCACTTTCGCGCGCAGTTCGAAGTTTTTCAGCACCCCGCCCCGCCAGATGAGGAATTGATTGTACTTCAACTGCTCCGGCCCCGTCGTCGCGCCGACGATCTCGCCATTCTCCACCTTCCAAAGCTCCGGATTCCCATCCCAGCCGCTGAGGTCCTTGCCGTTGAAGAGCGGTTTGAAGACGTCTTGGGCAGAGGATGTTAATGGGAGTGCGAGCGTGGCTAAGAGCAGCGTGAGGGTGAGTTTCTTGCGCATGGAGTTTTTGGTTCTTCGTTTTTGGCTCGGATCGGATGGCAACTAAGCGTGCAGGGCGAATGTCAGCGTGGATGAAAAGGCGCGAGTCAGTCTCATAGATCGCAAAGGGCTCAGATTTATTTCTTCGGCTTCGCGGCGGCTTTGGCCTTGCCTTTGCGTGGCTGCGTCCGGGCCTCGTCCAGCGGCAATCGCTTCTCGCCCACGTTGACGGACCAATCGCGCAGCATCGCGCGATGGCGCTCGATCTCGGAATTGAGCGAGGCTTCGGCGATGAGGTTTTTCATCTCATAGGGATCACTGCGCAGATCGAAGAAGGCTTCCTCGTCGTCGGTGGAGAGCATGTATTTGAAGTGATCCGTGCGCACCATGCGGTGACCGGTGCCCACTCGATTCTCCGGCGGGCCGACGCATTCCGTGATGACGTAATCGCGCACCGTCGAGTCGGGGGCGTTGATGATCGGGCGCAAAGATTTGCCCATGAGCTGCGGTGGTGCCGTGGCTCCTGCAAAGTCGATGATCGTCGGGAACACATCGAGCGATGACACCAGCGCCTCGCTCTTCGCGCCTTTCACGGGCAGCAGCGGCGAGTGGATGAACATCGGCACGCGCACCGATTCCTCGTGCATGGTGATCTTGTTCCCGAGGCCGTGATTGCCGAGGTGATAGCCGTTGTCGGAAAGGAAGATGATGATCGTGTTCTCATAGAGTCCGGCGGCTTTCATTTGCTCCACGAGCGTGCCGACTTGTTCATCGAGCAGGCTCACATCGCCGTAGTAGGCCTTGATGACTTCCTTCATGGCCTCCGCCGAGCGCGGTGGTCCGCAGGTCTGACCCGCAGGTGCCTTTGGATAAATCGAGATATGACCATCGCGGAAGCTGATGTCGCCGGGAGCCGCTTGATTGAAGAAACTCTGCATCGGTGGCGATTCCATCCAGTTCGGATCGAGCGTGATGACGCTGTCCTTGTAAAGGTCTTTGAATCGCTGCGGCGCGGTGTAAGGCACATGCGGGTTATGCGGCGTGAGCCAGAGAAGGAACGGACGCCCTGACTTCGACTCCCGTTTCAAGAACTTGTCCGCTTCCTCGAACGTCTCTTCGTCATTGGCGGCCTTGATCTCACGTCCCTCAGCAAAGCCGAACGTCGTCGGCTCACCTAGATGCGACTTCCCATACAGCGCCGTGTGATAACCCGCCTGCCCCAGAACCATCGGCAAGGTCACGATGCGTTTCTCCTCCACCACGCTCTTCTTGAACCCCGCCGAAGCCAAACCGACCGAGCCATGCTGCTGAGGATACATCCCGGTATAAATGCTCGCCCGGCTCGCCACGCAAATCGGCGACGCAACGAAAGCCCGATTCAGCCGCAGCCCCTCCATCGCCAGCCGGTCGAGGTTCGGCGTCTTCACCACCGGGTTGTTGTAACCGATGGCGCGATAGGTCTGGTCATCGGTGAAGATAACGACGAAGTTCGGCTTCTTCTCAGCGTGGAGGGGGAGGCAGAGGGCGAAGAAAATGGCGAGCAAATGGAGGTGCATGGTCTCGCTAGAAACGCCGGCCTTGCGCGAACATCTCAGCAAATGCTGTGTCGGATTCGGCGGGACAGCCTGCTTCTACTTTACTGGTGCCCGCGGTGCCTTGTGCTCGAAGGTCGCTTGTTCGCCGAGGAGTTTCTCGCAACCGCCTTCGAGCAGCCATTTCTTCGCAGCGGCGTTGCCTTTGAGATAGGCGTCCCAGAAGGCGGCGGTGCTGACGCAGATGAGTTTTTGAAAGGCCGCATCTTGCGCGAGGTTTTCGGGGGTGGCGGCCATGCGTTCGCGGCCGGAGAAGATAAAGTGATCGCCATCATTGAAGATGACGAGGCAGGTCTCCGAGTTACTCATATGATCAAACGGGATGCGGCGGTCTGCGGCGGTGGTTTGCGGCAGAATCTCCAGGAAGTCCTTCGTGCCGGTCATGTGCATGACGGGGATGGTGATCGTGCTGAAGGTCCCGTCTAGATCGCGGCGGATGGCTGGCGCTGGAGCGCTCATTTGAATCGCTGCTTTGAGGCGCGGTTCGTCGTAGCGCTTCGTCTGGAAGAACGGCAGCATGAAGGTCTGGCCCGCGAGTGCGAGCGTGGTGTAAGCGCCAAAAGAATGCCCGGCAATCGCCATGGCTTTCAAATCAAGGCGGCCTTTCAGCGGTGACGTTTCGTCGGCATTGAGTCTCTCGATTTGATCGAGTGCAAACTGTCCGTCGAGCGGCCGGTTGAGGGCATTGGAGATGTTCGCAGCCGCCTTTTGCAGTGACTTGCCCCGCTCGGCCGGCGGCAGGTCTTTCCACACGCTGTCATCACTGCCGAGGTGGGTGATGTGGACACTCACATAGCCGCAGCCAGCCCAATGCCGGGCGAGATACTCATAGTATTCACGCGAGCCGCCGAGCCCGTGCGAGAAGAGCACGACGGGGAACGTCCCCGCGCCGTCCTTTGGAAAGTAGATCTTCGCCGGCACATCGCGCCCGTGCTTCGCATCATGCCATTCATGTTTAACAGTCGCGACTTCGAGCGTCGGTGTCGGCGGAAGATAAGGTTCAGCCGCATTGGTGAGGAACGACAGCGTTGTGATAATGCAGAGTGTGAAAGCGCGTGTCATGGGTTTGTCTGAGGTTTGAGGGTTGAAAACGCCTCGCGGTAGAATTCCCAATTGTCCTCACCGAGGCTCTTGAGCAGCGCCAGCGTGTCGTGTCCGACGCCGGGCACAATGGTGAACGTGTGGGCGATGTTCAGCTTCTTGAGATGTTCGGAGTATGCACGATTCAACGGCCCCGTGTTGTCCCGTGCCCCAACAGCCATTCGCACGCGCACTTTGCCGCGCACCGCATCGGCCTGCTGCTGCGCGACCGTGATGGGATTCTGCGACCGGTAGTATTCGATGTCGCCACCGAAGGTGCCTTTCAAGATGCGTTCACGCTCGGCGGGATTGCCGGTCGCGCGTGGCCCGGCAAAATCCAAATTCAGCGGACCACCCGCAAGAATGGAGACCGCGCCGAAGAGTTGCGGATACTTGAATCCCAACCGCGCTGCGCCGTAGCCGCCCATGCTGAAGCCTTCGATGATTCGGCCTTCGCGCGTGGCGATGGTGCGAAACGTGGCATCAATGTGTGGCAACAGCTCCTTGATGACGATGGTTTCCATCGGCACAGCTCCATCCTTCGAATCGCACCACATGCTCGATGCCAGCCCGTTGGGAAAGACCACGAGCAGCGGCGGAATTTTGCCGTCTCGAATCGCCGCATCAAACCACGCCGACACCGGCGCGATGCCCGCGAGTCCGCCACCGCTGCCATGCAGCCAATACAGCACCGGAAACCGCCGCTCTTTCTCCGTGTCATAAATCTCCGCCGTGTAGATGTGATAACTGACCTTCGCCTTTGCTGACGCGCTGTCGAACGTGTGGAATTCGACGCGTGGAGCTGCCATGGCGGGCGTCACAAGCAACGGACTCTGCGCACGTGCGATTGAGGTCGCGAATGCGACTGCAAACAGGAGTGTAGGCAAGGTCTTCACGGTTTTGATTCCGCCTTCAATGATGTAGCAGGCTTCATCGGATGCCTTTGAAAAAAATCCCACATCAGTTCATTCGCCGAGATGTCCATCGTGGATGGGCCGAGCGCCGCGACGATGGGCTTCTGCCCGGGCCAGGTGTGGCCGCCGTTTTCGATTTCGATGAGCACGACTTCGCTGCCATCCTTGCCGCCGCTCCAGGTCCTGCGGGTGCATTTCATGCCGTCGTCGGCCTTGTCCGGCAGAGCGACGACTTCGGGATCGGGCTTGCAGCCATTGGCCTTGATCCAGCTTTGAGTCGTGTGTTCGACGGAGCGAAACTCCGTGACGCCAGCACGCCCCAAGGTGCCTTTGCCAAAGCCGCCTTTGAAGGGCGCGAACTCGTCGCCTGTGCCGTGGAAATGCATGACTGAAACAGCCCGGTGCGGATGACAGGCCTCCATCATCAAGGGTCCGCCAACAGGCGCAATAGCGGCGATGCGATTCGACAACTCCGAAGCGATATAGTGGGACATGATGCCGCCATTGGACAGCCCCGTGGCATAAACACGATTCGCGTCCAGGTTTGCCACCGCCGCCAGATCATCCAGCACCGCGCGCGTGAAGGCGACGTCGTCGATCTTGTTTTGCATGGCATATCCACAGCATTCGCCGCCATTGAACGTGAGCATGTGATCCTCAAGCCGTCCGGTGCCAAAGGGATACACCACCATGAAGCCAGCTTGCTCCGATTTCGCATTCAGCCCGCTGAGGCGAATCATGCTGTCCGGATTTCCGCCGCCGCCGTGATAGGCGATGATGACCGGCGTCGGGTTGTTCGGGTTGTAGCTTGCCGGCACATGAACGCGGTAGCGCCGCTGGAGGTCGCCGACTGAAACAGTGCGCGTGTAATCCCCGGCAGACAGCCTGCCTGCACTGTCAGCCGCCTTCTCCGCGTGTGAGCGAAATGGCCTGCTGAGAACGAGAACCGAGAGGCTGACGAGGGCAGTGAAGGAAAAGACTCTGATGATTCGCTTCATGAGCGGACAAGAAACACGATACATGCCGTTTGGTCGCGCAAACGCTGCCATCCCATTGCGAAACATTACTTGGCAGCGCCTGACTCGTCCTTCTTCTCGGCTTTCTTCTTGGCCTTCCTCGGCGCTTTGGCCGCGGGCTTTGCATTCGGATCGAAGTTCGGATTCGGCGTCGGCATCAGTGCACCGACTTCTTTTCGCCATACGATGAGCTTGGCGTGCAGTTCCTTCGCTTTGTCAGGCTGCTCGGTGGCGAGGTTGGTCTTCTCGCTGAGGTCTTGGGCGATGTTGTAGAGTTCCAAGGCACCGTCTTCATGCCACTCGATGAGTTTCCAGTCACCATCACGGATGGTGGAGCAAGGGCCGCCGCCTTGGTTCGCGTAATGCGGGTAGTGCCAGAACAATGGTTTGCCGCGTGAGGGTGTTTCGCCTTTCAGCAGCGGCACAAAGCTGATGCCATCGAGATGCTGCTCGGGCTTCAGCGGCAGGCCTGCGAGTTGAAGCAGCGTGGGATAAAAATCCGTGCTGATGACCGGCGAATCGCAGGTCGTGTCCGCTTTCGTGACGCCAGGAGCCACGACGATCAATGGCTCGCGCACTCCGCCCTCATACGGCCAGCCTTTGCCAGCACGGAGCGGCAGGTTCGATGTGGGATGGCCTTCTGCCGTGGCGAGACCGCCGTTGTCGGACATGAAGACAATGATGGTCTTCTCGGTGAGTGCGTTCT
>JBIKIA010000019.1:0-21420 GCA_044361885.1 Prosthecobacter sp.
ACTGATCCTCACCTCCACCAATGGCACCTCATGGACCCAGCGCACGACACCCTCCGTGAAGCTGCCAACCCTTCGTGGCGTTGATGCCTTTGGCTCGATGCTCGTCGCCATCGGAGACAGCGGGGACATCCTCACCAGTGGCAGTTCTCCCGCACTCGTACCCGTGGTGAACTTCGCCAGCACGAGCCAGCTTGTGTCCGAGAATGTCGGAGCCGTCGTCCTGGGCGTGCAGCTTAGTTTTGCTCCAGCGGTGAAGACCACCATCCCCCTCACCCTCGGCGGCACCACCACATCGGGAAAGGATCTCACCCTCAGCAGCAGCACGGTGACCTTTGCCGCCGGGCAGTCGGCGAAAAGCATCATCTTCACCGTGAAGGACGACGCCCTCGTGGAGTCCGCCGAGACGCTCATCGTCTCCATCGCCTCCCCCTTGTCCGCCATCGTCGGCGCGGCGCACACCTTTACCCTCACCATCACGGACAATGACATCGCGCCTCTCATCACACTCTCGCCGACGAGCCAGCTCGTGGCGCAGGGGGCGCCGATCACCACCTTTACCGTAGCGGGCACAGGCAGTCCGCCGCTGACGTTTCAGTGGAAGAAAAACGCTGCCGCCATCAGCGGTGCCACCTCCACCAACTACTCGGTGCTGAATGCCCTGCTCAAACATGCTGGCAAATACCATGCCACGGCAAGCAACCCCACCGGCACTGCCACCAGCAGCATCGCTGAACTGGGTGTCGTCAATACCAGCGTCGGCAGCGTGCAGGTTCCACTGGCTGGAACCGCCCGCATAACCATCCAAGTGGCCGGCAATGGACTTAGCTTTCAATGGCGGAAGAACGGTGTGCCCATGAGCAACGGAGGCCGCATCAGCGGTGTCACCACGGACGAGCTTACCATCACCGCGCTCGTGCTTGGAGACACTGACAACTACGACTGCATCGTCACAGGCCCTGGCGGTGTGCTGGCAGGCGGGCTGCAGACGCTGACCGTGCTGATGCCTCCCGTGGTCACGCCCACGCCGCTGCCGCCCACCATGATCAGCAGCGACTACGCGCACACGCTCGTTGGCAGCAATATCCCCACCCAATTCACCGCCAGCGGCCTGCCCAAAGGTTTGTCACTGAACAGCAGCACCGGCCTCATCAGCGGACGTGCCGTCGTCTCCGGCACCTACAATGTCCAGGTCACCGCCAGAAATGCCGCCGGGACCAGCCCCATCTGGGTCGGTTCGCTCATCGTCCAGGCACTGCCAGCGGGAAGTGTCGGCAGTTTCCAGGCTCAGGTGGATCGTGATGCCTCCATCAATGACGATCTCGGGGGCAGGCTGGAACTCACCACCACGACCATCGGCTCTTGCTCGGGCAAACTCACCCTCGGCAGGAACACGTACAACTTCACTGGCAAACTCGACACCACCTATGCCAGTGACCCCGAAATCTCCCTCATCATCCCAAGATCGAGCCTCCCCGACATCGAGCTCGACCTCACACTGGCGGCTGATTTCCAAACGATCACCGGCACCGTCGGTGCGGGCGGTCCGAGCGTCGGTTTGACTGGCTGGAGGCAGGTCTGGAACGCAGCCACGCAACCCGCCAGCAACCTCGCCGGTTACTACAGCCTCGGACTCGACATCCAGGGCGGCGACATTGGCCAGCCATCCATTCCGCAAGGCACCGGCTATCTCACCTGCACCGTCGCGCTCGATGGCAAACTCACCTTCACCGGCAAAACTTCCGATGGGGCCGGGATCACCAGCGCCACCTTCCTCGGTCCCAATGGTGAGGCGCTCGTTTTCCAGACCCTCTACTCACACTCCGGCTCCGTGCTCGGCACCCTGACACTCACACCCGACCTCGGAGCCGCCTTCACAGACAACGCCTTCTCCGGCAGCCTCGACTGGCTGCGTGAGCCCCAGCCTCTCTCTCAACGCTCCTATCAGTCTGGTTTTGGTCCGACCACCCTCGTCGCCTCCGGCAAATACCTCGCCGCAGACTCAAAAAGCATCGTCCTCGGCCTACCTGCCAGCACCAGCACCGCCAAACTCCTCATGGCGAGCGGTGGCGTCGAAGCCTCCGCGACGAACCCGGACGTCAACGCCTTCACCTACACCGATGCCTTTGCGGTGATCATGCCCATCCCCGGCAGTCCACAAAACCCGGGCAAAGCCACACTCATCCTCCACAAGTCCAGCGGCCTCATCAGCGGCAAATTCACCCTCGTCGATGGCAGCGTGACCCGGATCGTCAGCTACCAAGGCATGGTCATCCGCCCCACTTCGGGCGACCGCAAAGCCTTCGGGTTCTACAATCTCGCCCAGCTCCCGAATCCCAACACCTCCGATATCCTCAGTGGTCAGGTGGTGATCGAGCAGCCTTAGCTGGCAGCGGCTGGAATCTGGTGAGTATTTTGACCAGAGCAGCGAGTCGAAAGGTTCCTACGCGCCCAGCGTTTGCCATTCCCCCCGCCATGAAACTCGCCTCCGCCCTCTTTCTCCTGCCGCTGGCCATCTTCGCTGCCGATCCGCTTCCTGATCCTGCCGTGGTGACGGCTGCGATGAAAAAGGCCGCCGCCTTTGCCACCACCAAGCTCGCCGTGCATGGCGGCTATGCTTCCGCGTGGAAAAAAGACCTCAGCGCTGGCATGACCGAGCACAGCGAATCGAAGACCCTCATCTCCATCCAGCCTCCCGGCACCACCACGCTCGGCATGGCCTTCGTGAAAGCCTTTCAAGCCACGGGTGACACGCAGTTCCTCGACGCCGCCAAAGCCGCAGGCAAAGCGTTGATCGAATGCCAGCTCGCATCTGGAGGATGGGACAGCGACTTCGATTTCGACGCGGAAAAGTCGAAGCAATACTACCTCCACCAGCAAGTGCTGGCTGGTGACAAAGAGCAAGGCAAACGCCGGAACTCCAGCACGCTCGATGACAACAAGACTCAGTCCGCCCTGCTCTTCCTCCTCGAACTCGCCCACCTGCCCGAGTGCAAAGGCGACGCTGTTTTGCAGGAAGCGCTGAGGTTTGGTCTCGACAGTCTCCTCGCCGCCCAATACCCGAACGGTGGCTGGCCGCAGCAGTTCGATGGCCCCTCTGATCCGGCCACGCCTGTGAAGATGGCCGCTTATCCTAAAGAGTGGTCGCGCACCTTCCCGAAGGCGAAGTACACCAGCTTCTACACCCTGAACGATGGCAACATGGAGCGCGCCGTCGATCTCATGCTGCGTGCCCATGAGCTCACCCAAGACGAGCGCTTCCTGAGCAGCGCAAAGAAAGCCGGGGACTTCTTCATCCTCGCCCAGATGCCGGAGCCGCAGCCTGCCTGGGGGCAGCAGTACAATCACGACATGGAGCCAGTGTGGGCGCGTAAGTTTGAGCCGCCATGTGTCACGGGTGGAGAAAGCATCGGTGCCATGGAAACACTGCACGATCTCTATATCGTCACGGGTGATGAAAAGTATCTCAAGCCTCTGCCCGCCGCCTTCGCCTGGTATGAGCGCTCCGCCTTGCCGGATGGTCAATATGCCCGCTTCTATGAACTCCAAACGAACAAGCCGCTCTACTTCGTGAAGGACACTTATGTACTGACCTATGACGACAGTAACATGCCCACGCATTACGGATTCAAGCTGGACCACATCGCCCGTGATCTGACCAAGCTGAAGGAACTCACGAAGGAGCCGCGCGAAGAGCTTCTCGAAAAACGCTCCGGCCCAACCGACGAGAAAAGCTGGACGAAGAGGGCCAAAGGAGCCGCCGGAAAAGCCAACTTGGCTCTCCAATCCCAGCATCCCGATGGCTCCTGGATCAAAGGCGACGAGATCGACGGCACCGAGTTCACCAAGCACCTCATGGCCATGGCCTACTACGTCGAAGCTGCGAAGAAAGGCGGCGAGACGTTTGCGAAGCAGCGCCAGTAATTATTATTGTTCTGCTTTCAGGTCAGTGGCGTTCCAGCAAGACATTTTTGCGCCTTGAGTGTGCCGATCTTGCTGTTGGTTGGGCAGTGATTGGCAAAGGTGTCCGGTGCTGACATGAGCAGCATGAATGGTCGCGTTGGTTGTCGCATGAAAGCCACGCTGCTCTTCTCCATCGCGACCGCTGTGCTCGGCACATCTGCCCTCCTCCACGCTGCTGACACCTCCGCCGCCTCGAAACGGATTGATGACCTTCTCGTCAAGGGCCTGGCCAAGCACAAGCTCACGCCGAACGCGCCAGTCGATGAAGCGACCTTCCTCCGCCGCACCTACCTCACGGTCATCGGGCGCATCCCGACTCAGGAGGAAGCGAAGCAATTCCTTGATTCCAAAGACAGCGCCAAGCGCTCGAAGCTCATCGACTCCCTGCTCAATTCCGAAGGCTACGTGCATCACGCCTTCGACTACTGGGCCGACGTGCTCCGCGCGCAAAGCCAGGGCGTCGGTGATAGCACCACCTCGCAGAACTACCTGAACTACCTCCGCCAGTCCCTGCGGGAAAACAAACCCTGGGACAAGATGGCCCGCGAGCTCGTCACTGGCAGCGGTGCCTGCTTTGAAAATGGTGCCATCGGCTACTACATGCGGGATCGCGGCATGCCGCTGGACAACCTCTCCAACACCACGCGAATCTTCCTCGGCACCCGAATGGAGTGCGCTCAGTGCCACGACCATCCTTTCGACAAATGGACGCAGAAGCAGTTCTACGAGATGGCCGCCTTCACGCACAACATGACGGCTTCCAGCTATCGCTCGCCCGGCGTCGAAGAGACGCAGAAATTGATCCGCCAGGACAAGTCACTCGACAAAGATACGCAGGATCTCATGCGCCAGGCCGTGACTGAAGTCACCCGCCCGCTGCGTGACACCATGGTGGTGGAAAATAAGGCCACCATGCGCCTGCCGCACGATTACAAATACACCGACGCCAAGCCCAAAGATGTCGTCCCCGCCTCCGTGATGTTTGGCAAGCCCATTACCCTCACGAAAGAAAGCGATCCCATCCAGTGCTTCAGCCAGTGGATGGCTTCCGCAGAGAACCCACGCTTCACCACCGTCATCTCGAATCGCCTGTGGAAGCGCGTCTTCGGTGCCGCACTCATTGAGCCGCTCGATGAACTCATGGACAGCAGCGTGCCTTCGAATCCTGAAGTGCAGGCCTTCATCGACCGCCAGATGGTCGCCATGAAGTATGACATGAAAGCCTTCCTCAAGATGCTGCTGAACACGCAGACTTTCGCCCGTGCCAGCACGAAGGAAGTCGCCATGGGCGAGCCCTACTACTTCCAAGGCCCCGTCTTCCACCGCATGAGCGCCGAGCAGGCCTGGGACTCCCTCGTCACCCTCGTCAATCCCGAGCCCGATAGCATCAATTGGAGCGCCCGTGAGCGTGACAAGCGTGATCTTGATAACCGCCGCCAGCTCGCCGGATTGCTCGATCAGACCGAAGCCAGCCTGCTCTTCGAAGCCTCCAAACAAGTCGCCGCCGCGATGAAGGAACAGAACAAAGAGTTCGATACCCTGCGCAAGGAACTCGATGAGGCCCGCGCCAAGAACGACAAAGAAAAGTCCAAGGAGATCCAGCGTCGCCTCGGGGAAAGCCAGCGCATCCTGCGCAAGACGGTGTCCGAATGCTTCTACGCCGCCGCCAGCAAGTCCAGCAACGAGAAGATCAAAGCCAAGCTCAAAGAAATCGCCGCCGGTGGTGCCATGGAGATGGCCATGATGAACCTCATGGAAGGAGCCCGCGTCGATGCCAAGGACATGCCCATGTCTGGAGAAATGAGCCAGCGCATTGATCAAGATGCCACCGTGCTCGGCATCAAAGATCTAAAGTCCCGCAAGAGCTACGCCAGCTATGTCAAAGGCCTGCACACCACCTGGAGCCGCGCCGCCGAACTGCCATCGCCCGCCCCACGCGGCCATTTCCTCCGCGAGTTCGGCCAGAGCGACCGCGACGTCATTGAGAACGCCAGCGACGAAGCCTCCGTGCCCCAGGCCCTCACCCTCATGAACGGCACCCTCGGCAGCAACATCACCAGCGCTTGGTCCGTGCTCAGCATCAACCTCCGCAAAGCCACCACTCCCGACCAGAAGATCGACACTCTCTTCCTCAGCCTCTACTCCCGCTACCCCACCGCCAAAGAGCGCGACACCCTCCACCAGCGCCTCGAAAGCTACGCCAGCAACAAATCCATCTGGGAAGACCTCACCCTCGCCGCGCTGAGCACGCAGCAGTTTATTTTTGTGAAGTAACTTCAATCCATTCGAATCATGAAAACCAATCCATCACCATTCCTTCGTTGCGAACTCGATCGTCGCCGTTTCATGGCGAATACGGCAAAGACCATGCTCGGCGTCGGCCTGATGCCGGCAGGTGCGCACCTCTTCTCGAGCAAGGCCTTTGCAGCGGGTGAAGGCTCTGCCACAGCGAAGCAGGTGCCGACGGCGCGCAATGTGATCTTTCTCTACATGACCGGCGGTCAGAGTCATCTCGACACCTGGGATCCAAAGCCAGAGAACAAAGAAGTCGCAGGCCCGACAAAGGCGATCAAGACGAGCGCCGATGGCGTGCAGGTCAGCGAATACCTGCCTCGCGTGGCGAAGCAGATGCATCACGCCTGCGTGCTCAATGCCGTGGCCACGAACACGGCGGCGCATGAGCAGGCGAACTACTTCATGCACACGAGCTTCGGCCTGCGCAGCACGATCAAGCATCCGGGCATGGGAGCCTGGCTGAGCTTTTATCAAGGCGCGGGCAATCCTGCGTTGCCTCCTTACGTGTACATCGGCAATGACAGTCGCCATCCGGGCGCGGGCTTCTTTGCGAAGAAGCATGGTCCGCTCATGGTGAACAATCCTGAGGCTGGGCTTCAAAACGTGCGCATCCCGAAAGGCGTGACTGAAGAGCGCTTTGCCGCGCGTCGCGATCTCGCGGGCGTGCTGGATGCCGAATTCACCGCCGAGTGGGACACGCGTAATGTGAAGGCCTACAGCGACATGTATGACGACGCCGTGAAGCTCATGAAGAGCGATGACCTCGTGGCCTTTGACCTCACGAAAGAGCCTGAAGCCGTGCGTCAGAGCTACGGCAAAGAAACCTTTGGCCAGGGCTGCCTGCTCGCGCGTCGTCTCGTCGAGCACGGCGTGCGCTTTGTCGAAGTCGCCTTCGGAAGCTGGGACACGCACACAGCGAACTTCATCAACACGCCGCGCCTATGTGAGACCTTCGACACCGCCGTCAGCGCGCTCGTGCAGGATCTGGAAGCTCGTGGACTGCTCGCCAGCACCATGATCGTCGTCACGTCCGAGTTCGGCCGCACGCCGAAGATCAATCAGAACCAGGGCCGCGATCACTACCCCGTCTTCAGCTCCGTGCTCATCGGCGGCGGCATCAAAGGCGGCACGAAATGGGGCTCCACCGACAAAGCCGGTGCCGCCCCCGTCGATGGCAAAGTCTCCCCGCCCGACATCAACGCCACCATCGGTTATGCCCTCGGCCTGCCGCTGGACCAAGTGATCTACTCGCCCAGCAAGCGCCCCTTCACCGTCGCTGACAAAGGCCAGCCGCTGACCCATTTGTTTGCGTGAGATTGGTGAAGTGAATTCCATCAACACTGCCGCTCCCTTCGCCGCGCCTCTTGCGCGTGGCTTCTGGCGCGGCAGTGTCGTTCATGCGCATCTCCGAGATCTTTTATTCCATCCAGGGCGAGGGCGTGCTCACGGGCGTGCCATCGGTCTTCGTGCGCACGTCGGGGTGCAATCTGCGCTGCTCCTGGTGCGACACGCCCTATGCCTCTTGGCAGCCGGAGGGACCGGAGATGTCACCCGAGGATATTTTGACCGAGATCGTGAGACATCCTACGCGCTACATCGTGGTCACAGGCGGGGAGCCGATGATCGCCAAAGGCATCCGTGAGTTTATCGCCACACTGCGAGAGCTGGGGAAACACGTCACTGTGGAAACGGCGGGCACGGTAATGCCCGAAGGATGTGTGGTGGATCTGGCCTCGCTCAGTCCGAAGCTGGCGAACTCCACACCCAGCGAGGAAAAAGCCGGGGCCGCCTGGGTGCTGCGACATGAGCAGACACGGCTCCAGCCCGAGGTGCTGCGCGCCTGGATCGACACCTCCTCGGACTACCAGCTCAAGTTCGTCATTTCCACCGAGACGGACTTGCGCGAGGCACATGACATCATCGCGGCCATCGGTCTGCCCATCCCGCCGGAAAAGGTACTTCTGATGCCCGAAGGCACCACTTTGGACGCCATGCGCAGCCGCTATGATCTGCTCATCGATGCCTGCAAGCGCCACGGTCATCGGCTGAGTCCGCGACTTCACATCGAGCTCTTTGGCAACAAGCGCGGGACCTGAGATGGGTCACGCCGATTCATCAAGCCAGGCGGCCTGGAAGTGAGTGCCGTCCGCGCCCTGCTTGTAATGTGCGAGGAGCCATACGTCCGATGATGGCAGTTCTCGGAGAATGGCCGAGGTCTCCAAGGCGTGCTTGATGGCGGTCTGCCATTCGTCTTTGCCGACGCTGTCTGTGAGGCTGACAGTCGGTGCGCTGGAGTGGATCTCAAACATGCGCCCCTGACCGCGCTGACTCTGGAGATGCTGCCACGATGGGATGCCCAAACCAGCGATCACGCTTCCGGGGGGCAGCGGAGTGGGATCGAGAAACCAGGCGTGCGGGATGATCTGCCAGAGATGCTCCAGATGACTGGCGCGCATGTCAGCCGCCCAGGCTGGACGAAGCGCGGGCAGATGCAGCAGTGCAGCAAAGGCGGGGTCATTCAGCCAAAGAGGCGATCCACTGATGAGCTGCCAGCCGAGCGGGTCTTCGCGCAACAGGAGGGCAAAGGCACCCGAGGGGAGATCAGCCTGTTGGTTTGGCCAGCGGCTTCGAAGAAAGGTGGTGAGTTCGGGACTGAAGCGACCTTTCTCCAAACGGGCTTTCAGCGTTTGAAGAGCGTTGATCCAGAGCCCAATCTCGTGCCCGAGAGGCTTCACCTGCTTGAGCACGGCCTTGGGCAGGTCGGCTGGCGCACTGGCTGGCGGCGTGAGGTTGGGTTCACGCAGACAGGCGGCAAAGGTTTCGGGCACGAAAAACGGTATCATCACTCCAGCATCACGCACTTCACCTTGATGCGCGACTTGTCCACTGCGATGAGCCTCAAACGACAGCCAGGTGGCGATGCCTCACCAAGTGCCCCGGGTTCAAGTTTGGCAACTGCATCCGTCTAGCCGCCTGTCTGGCAAACTGCCATAGTCAGGCAGAGTTGGGGAGTTGGTTCGCCCCTCTGCGCTCATCTCGGGGATAGCTTGGGGCAGCGATGATAGGTTCAGGGGCACCTAAAAAGAAAAAGTCTCCGATCGGGAGATCGGAGACTTTTTCGTGAAGCACTCAGCGGGGCAGATCAGATCACTGATAAGGCACGCGAAAGATTTCGCCGGTCTCGGGGTCCTTGGCTTTGGAACCGGGGCGGAGTCCTTCGACAGAGATGACTTTCTTGGGATCTTTTGGGCTGTAAACGTAGCCGGGTTTGCCAGGGACGGCGCGGGCAAAGGGAACATCCCCTGGAGCCGGGGGTGTGACAACTGGAGGTGTGGTGCCCGGAGCAGGGGGCGTGGCAACACCTCCTGGGATGGGTGTCACAGGGGCAGTGCCAGGAGCCACGACGGTGAGGCCCTGATCAAGTCCGGGGGTGCCGGGAGGGGCGACTGGCGGCAGGCTGCCAGGAGCGACGACTTGGCCGCCGGGACCGATGACGGGGCCGTTGGGGTCGATCACCGGTCCAGGAGCTGGGGCGATGGGTTCGACGTAGCGATTCGGATCTCCGTAGCGTGGGGGTTGATCCAGCGAACGGCCTCCACGTCCGGCAAAGGGGCGCGGGGTATCATAGGTGTTGCAGGCCACCAGCGTGAGACCGGCGAGGGCAAAGATGGGTGTGAGGCGGGACATCGAGATGAGGTGGGGTGGGATCAATGCTCAACTGTTCACACGCATGGGCATGAGCACGTAGAGGAAATTGGTGCCGGTGCGGATGACGCCGGGGCTGATGTCATCAATGAGATGCAGAGTGATCTCGTCCGCACTGAGGTTCCGCAGCGGAGCCATGGTAAACTCGGGATTGAAAGCGATGGTGATGTCCTTGCCTTTGTAATTGATGGCGATGGTCTCGCGGGCTTCACCGATGTCGGGGCTGATGGCGATGATCTCAACCTGACCGTTGGTGAACTGAAATTTGACAGAGTTCGATTTGTCGCTGGCGAGGAGGGAGACGCGGCCGATGGCGCGCTGGAAGACTTCGCGCTCGAGGACGATGCGTTCTTTGGCCTCGCCGGGGATGACCTGACGGTAGTTAGGGTAGTTGCCGTCGATGAGTTTGCTGATGAGGAGACTGTCGCCGAGGTCAAAGCCAACTTGGCTGCCGGTGACGCGGATGACGACGTCGCCGGTGTCGCCGCAAAGGCGGGCGAGTTCGTTGACGGCCTTGGTGGGGACGATGATGTCGATCTCCTGACTCTGGGGGAACTCGACTTCCTGCTCGACCATGGCGAGGCGGCGGCCATCGGTAGCCACCATGGTGAGGGCGTTGTTCTTGAAGGAAAAGAGGATGCCGTTGAGGACGTAGCGGGTCTCGTCGGTGGAGATGGCGTAGCTCGTCTTTTTCAGGCAGTCACGCATGACGGCCTGAGGGAGGGTGAACTCGCGGGCGTCATCGAAGCGGGGCAGCGCGGGAAACTCTTCGCTGGTGAGGCCGACGACTTTGAAGAAGGAAGGGCCGCTGCGAATGGATGCGTAGTTTTTCTCATCCACGCTGAAGTGGATGTCCTCAGAAGGCAGCTCGCGGATGATGGTGCCGAGCCGACGGGCCGGCAGTGTGGTGGCACCTTCTTCCTCGACCTCGGCGGGGACCGTGCAGGTCACGCCGACATCAAGGTCAGTCGTGGTGAGTTCCAGCACGCCGTCTTTGGCACGAAGCAGAACATTGGAGAGGATGGCCAGGGTGGTGCGCGTGCTGACCACGTGCTGGACCTGGTTAATGGCCTGTTGCAGGGATTCCTTGCTAATCGTGAACTTCATAGGGCGTGCCGTCGAGATGGGTACAATGTGTCTTTTTAACCAGTGGCTACCAGCGTGGCAAGGAGTTTGGCTGGGAAATGTGAGATGACTTCAGCTTCGAGAGCCTTCCGTCGGGCACACTTCATGGTCCGATTCAGGAGAAATAGCGTCTTCGCCTGCCTGCAAATCAGCGCAGCAGGGGCGGTGCCCAGCCATAGACCTTGTCCCCTCTGAAAATGGGGTGGTGGTCAGGCGTGTGCCCCATGTCCAGCACGACACCGCCCCGCTCGACGGCGCTGACGCGCAGATGCGCATACACATCTCCTTCATCCCAAAGGATGTGCATGGGGTCCTGCTCGCTGAAGCGGGAACCTCTGACGGGGGCGATGATGCAGAATTTCCAGGTGCTGTTGATGTAGTTTACGGTGCCGAGGTGACGGTAGATGAGCGCCTGCGGCACACGGGTGAGATCGTAGGGCTGGGCGAGATTCTGCTTCCACGGGTCATACTCGGGCGCGCTGACCAAGTGCCCGGCAGGCAGCGCTTTGGCGATGACAATTGGAGGCGATACCGGCTGCGGGGAGATTTGATATTCGGCGGGCGACTGGGAACGTGGGAAGATGCCACGACCACCAGAGGGCAGAGGGTCCACCGATTCGAGGATCTTGGTGACGAGCTTAAAGAGGCCTGTCTCACGGCCCACGCAGGTGTACTGAGTGGCCTCCACGACCTCGTGTGTCCGGGCTCGCATCTTTTTCACACTCATAAGGTGATGTCCGCTGATACCGACGACATTGAAGGTAAGCACATAGTCGAGCCCGTCATCCAGCAGGCGATTCAGGCGCTGGGCGGTGCCGTTGGGATTCGAGGAGGCCTGCACGCCGGTGGCATCGCGGGTGGCGGCACTTTCCAGGCTGAAGACGCGGACCTGGCCGCGCCTGAGCAGGGCAGTGCTCAGACTGTCAGCGAGCGCGCGGGCGAGTTCGGGGCGGGGTTGCCCGTCGATGGTCACATCCTCGGCATACAGCGCCAGACGCGGGCGCTCAGCAAGGGAGACGATGACGGATGAGTCGGCACTGGCCAAGTGTGGCACAAGGAGCCCGATGACCACGGCACACCGGAGAGCTGAGAAATGAGTAATCTTCATAAAGAAACCTCCAGAATGACTGCTGATCTTAGGTCACGGGCAGTTGAAATGGGAAGAGAATATTTAGCACAATTCAGGCCTTCTTTCGCAGATGTGCGTAATGGTAACCCATGTCCATCGCTACCCGCCGCGGAGACGAAGGGGAGACAGATCTCCTCTTCGGCTGCCGCCTTTCGAAATCCCATCCCCGTGTCCACTCCCTCGGCGCGGTGGATGAACTCAACGCCGCCCTCGGCCCCCTCCGCATCGCTGCTCACCGTGTAGAGACGCGAGACATCGTGAGCACCGTGCAGCCCTGGCTCATCACACTCATGGGTGAGCTGGCCACGCCTCCTGGCTTGGAGGCCAAATACGCTGCCTCGCACAAGCCCTTCGACGTCGCCAAAGTCGCCTTTCTCGACGAACAGGTCGCCATGCTCGAAGCAGGTGGGGCGCTGCAATTCAAAGGATGGGCGCTGCCCGGCGAAGCAGGTGTGATGAGCGGCGCCTATGCCGATCTCGCCCGCGTGGCCTGCCGCCGTGCGGAAAGGCACGTCGTGGACCTCATCGGCACCGATCAGGAAGTGCCCAATCACGAGGTCATGCGCTTCCTCAACCGTCTCGCCGATGTCCTCTGGCTTCTGGCGCGCTGGGAGGAAAGGAACGCCGCCTAGCGGTGCTCGATCACATCCTTCGCCTCGAAGCGCACCTTGGGCAGACCTGCGTAGCGGTCATCCTCGCTGCGGTAGCCCACCGGGCACAGCACTGCGGTGGTGTAGCCCATGGCTTCGAGTCCGAGCACTTCATCAAACTTCGCCGCGACGAATCCCTCCATCGGGCAAGTGTCCAGCCCGAGCAGTGAAGCGGCGAGCATGAACTGGCCGAGGGCGATGTAGCTCTGCAACTTCGCCCACTGCTCCAGCGCACCCTTGGCCTCCATGCCATCACGGAAGCCGACGACCATCTTGCGAAAACCCATGAGCGCATCCGCCGTACCTCCACGCACTTCGATCATGCGGGTGATGTTCGCATCGATGTGATCCACGCTCAGCTCCTTCGGCACCGTCATCACCACGAGATGGGAGCATTCCGCCACCTGCCTCTGATTCCAGGCGTGAGGCACCAGCTTCTCACGCAGCTCCTTGTCCTGAATGATGAGGAATTTCCAAGGCTGAAGCCCGAAGCTCGACGGCGTGAGAATAAGTGACTCCTCCAATTGCTGCCAGACATCGGAAGGGATCTTCTTCGAGGCATCGAAGACTTTGCAGGCGTAGCGCGAATGGAGAGCGGAAAGGATGTCAGACATGGACGGTGGTGCGGTTTACGCGCCAGTCCATCGCGTGGAGATGAGTTTCGTCAATACCCTTCAAGAACAGCGTGTCTTTGACGTTCTCTACCACCCTCACCAATTTCCCCAGCCATCTCATGATCAAACCCTTCTTCCTCCTCCTGTGCTCCCTCAGCACCGCACTCGCCGGCCCGATGGCGATCTTTGATGGCAAAACCTTCGATGGCTGGGAGGGCGAGACCGCCAAAGTCTGGCGCATCGTCGATGGCGTCATCCATGGCGGTTCCCTGGAGGGAAATCCGCAGAACGAGTTCCTCGCCACGAAGAAGCAGTATCAAAACTTCCGACTCACCCTCGAGTACAAACTCAACGGCACAGAAGGCTTCGTGAATGGCGGCGTGCAGTTCCGCAGCGTCCGCATCGCCGAGCCGCCGAATGAGATGTTTGGCTATCAGGCAGACATCGGCGCAGGCTACAGCGGCTGTCTTTATGATGAATCCCGCCGCAAGACCATGCTCGCGAAACCTGAGGAAGAGCTGATCAAAAAGGCCGAAAAGCCCGGCGAATGGAACACCTACGAGATCCTCGCCGAAGGACCGCACATCCAGCTCTTCGTTAATGGCGTGCGCACTGTGGACTACACCGAAAGCGCACCGGACATCGCGCTCAAAGGCAACATCGCCCTGCAAATCCACGGCAAATGCAAAGCCGAGATCGCCTTCCGCAATATCCAGATCGAAGAGCTTCCCGAAGGCAAATAAGGGCAACAAGCCGTGACAAACGCGGCACAAGTCAGGCGCAGACTTCGACCTTTACCTGCACATCAAATTCATGGGAGACTACGCCCATGAATCTGAAAACCCACTTCACGGTCTGTTCTCTGCTGATGGGCGTGCATTTCACAGGCTGCACCACCGACCCGAAGCCACTGGCTGAAACCGCTGCATTCACGCCCGTACAGGCAGTGTTGGAAACCAACTGCGTGCATTGTCATGGCGATAACCGCCTCTCGACGATGCCGTCGATTCACGATTCGCACGCACTGGCCAAGTTGATCGGCAGCGGAAAATGGATCGTGCCCGGCAGGCCGGAGCAAAGCCGCTTCTTCCAGGTCGTCACCTTCCCCGATCAAGTGCCTGGGGCCATGCCGCCGACAGGCCATGCCATCTCAAAGAAGAATGTGGCAACACTGCGCCAGTGGATCTCCGCTGGAGCCAAGGTGCCGCCCGGCCCCACGATTCAGTTCACACCGCGCGGTGAAATGCCGCGCTCAATGTGATCAACCTTTCATCTGCACTTTGACCCGCCCATCATCCGTCTGCGGTGCTTCGGAAGGCGGCGCTTGCAAGATGGTCACGACGTTTGCAATCAGGATGTAGATCAGCGCCGCCCCCACCGCACCACCGATAGCGATCAGCCGCCGCTGCACAGCATTCTCCACGGAAATCATGGTGTAGATGCGCAGACAGATCAGCGACCACAGCAGCGTGAGCACGGGAGCAACAAAGGGCAGGTATGTTTCCATGTTGCCGATTCTAGATCCGAGATGCGGGATTCGTCACTCAGTTTTCATCGCCTGCTCTACCGCCCCTCAGTTGATCCGATGGCACATCCATTTTGCCACACCCATGAGGTCACCGTAAGCTCTATGCATCCAGCCATCGCGCCATTCAGCGACGCGGCCGCCATTGATGATCCTGGATTCGCTTCGAAAAACATCCTCAGCACGCAGAAGCGCCTGCTACAAATCAAAAGAACGGCACTTATTTCTTCTCCAACGACATCAGCTCAATCTTCTGGAACCACACGGGCTGCCCTTCAGCCTGCAAGGCGATGTGGCCGTAGCTGAGCATGAGATTGCCGCCGAGTTCGATTTGATCCGTCGCGGGAGCATTGTTGTTCGTCGGATCGAGTTGCGGGCGCTGGTAGCGCAGGACTTCGACGCCATTGATGCGGTGGATGATCTCGTCATTGCCACGCACCTCGACTTCAGCGCGCACCCATTCCTCGGCAGGAAAAGTTGGCGCGCTGGATTTGACGATGTGCTTGGTTACGAGTTGTCCACCCATCTCCACATGAGTGCCGGGCGTGCAAAGATTGGCCGTGGAGCGCTCACCTTTGCCTTCATCGGCCAGGAACTGCATCTCCAGGCTCGCTGGGAAGCCCTGATCAAATTTCATGCTCTGCGGCGGCTGCGCGTGAAGCATCACGCCGCTGTTGAGGTTCACATACTTCGGGGCATCAGCGATCATTTTGCCCGTGAAGCGATACTCAAGCCGCAGGATGTAGTGCGAATAGGCGAGGTTGGTGAAGAGGTGCCCAAACTGCTCATCAAACTTATCGTAGCCATCGTAGCTGACCTTCAAGATGCCATCCTCGACGCGGAAGGTGTTCGCGAAGTTCTCACCGAGCGGCCGTTTGGCTATCTTCGGCGTCCAACCGGTCAGATCCTTGCCGTTGAAGAGTGATGCCCATTTCGAGTCTTGAGCCGAGACGATGGCGGCGTTGATACCGACGAAGAAAGCGAGAAAGCAAACGATGGAGCGCATATTCTTCAGCTTGAAGCCAACGGTGGCCGATTCCAAGCCGAAGATGTCGGTGCTTCTCGAATAGCCGCGAAGGAAGGTTTGAATCATTGCCTCCCTTATAAAATCCGGAAGCCAGCAAGATGAGCGGGTGGCTCACCTCGACCGAAACACCTCGCTCATTAGGCACTCGGTCATGAGCGTCTTCAGGCCGAGGCCCTGCTGCTTCACTTTGTCGTGGAGCTGATCGATGAGGAGGTCGTCGTTGAGCTCCATGGTTCGGCCGGTGGTGTAGGTGAGGAGTTGGCGGATGAGGTGGCGGGTGAAATGATCGGCGCGGGTGTCGCGGATGACCTTCTTGAACGTGGCGAAGTCGGTGTAGGTCTCGCCGGAGGGGAATTCGCCGGTGGTATCGATCTCGGCGGGTTTGGTCTTCTTGTTGGCGGCGGGGTATTTTTGGCGCCAGCGGCCCACGGGATCGTAGGCTTCGAGGCTGAAGCCGAGCGGGTCGATCTTGCGATGGCATTCGGCGCAGGCGGCATCGGCGCGGTGCTTCGCGAGGCGGTCGCGGATGGTGGTGGCGCCGCTGACATCGGGATCAATCGCGGGCACGACATCGGGCGGCGGAGGTGGCGGGATGCCAAGGATGTTTTCGGTGACCCAAACGCCACGCGTGACGGGGGAGGTCTCGACGCCGTTCGCACTCACGGTGAGCACGGCGGCCATGCCGAGCAGGCCTCCGCGATGGTTGTTACCTTTGAGGCTGACTTTCTGGAAGCCATCGGCGAGGTGCAGGGTCTTCGCTTCGGGCAGTTCGTAGAGTTTGGCGAGTTTCTTGTCCACGAAGGTGTGCTCGCAGTCGATGAACTGCGCGACGGAGCCGTTGTTCTTCAGCAGATCGCGGAAAAACAGCCGCGCTTCCGTCTTCATCGAGCTGGGCAGATCCTCGGCATAGTAGGAGCGCACGACCTCACGCGGCGGCGGCTGCGAGCCGAGGTCGCGGAGGTTCAGCCAACTATCGAGGAAGCCATTCACGAAACCGCTGAGGCGTTCATCGGTGAGCATGCGCTCGATGTGTTTTTTCAGCTCGGAGTCCTGCGTTAGTTTGCCGGACTTTGCGGCGGCGAGCAGTGCTTCATCTGGCGGTGTGGCCCACAGGGCAAAGGAGAGACGGGTGGCGAGGTCGTGAGGCTTCAGAGCTTTAGCGGACTCGTCGGTAATCTCGCTGAGGTAGAGGAAGCTCGGCGAGCAAAGGATGAGCTTCACGGCATCGAGCGCGGCCTGTCGTGGCGAAGCTTTTTCGGCGATGCGTTTGTCATAAAGCGCACGGATGGGCTGGCGGTCGGCATCGGTGAGCGGTCGGCGATAGGCTTTCTCGGCGAAGGCATGGAGTTGATCGAGCGCCTTGGCCTCCTGGAAGCCGTCTTTACCGAAAACGGCCACTTCTTCGGCGCTGGGCTTTTCGGCCACGGGGCCGTGGATCTTGATCTCGCTGATGCGGATGTGCGGGAGCTTGCCTTCTTTTAAAATGTGCGCACGACCGACACCGGAGGAACCGACATCGCTCTTGAACTCGTCTTTGTATTTTTTGTTGATCGTGACGACGGAGGCACGGGATTCAAACGGGCCGTTTGGGAAGATGAAGCGCGGTGTTTGCCCCGCCTCCAGCCACACGCGGAATTTGAACCACGTCGGCGTGTTGTCCGGCACGACGGCGCTGGCGAGCAGCGGCTCGATGGCCTGCGGGTAATGGATGTGGCCTTTGGTGACATCGCCCGGCACGACGCCGAGGATGAAGGGCTCGGAGAAGTCGATGCCGAAGATGGCGGGGTCGTAATGCGTGTCGCGATGCATGGCCGTGGCCTCGACCTCGAGGTCGTAGAGGCCGGAGACGGGCACGCCTTTGAGGAAGTCCTCGATGTGGCCGTAACCGCCCTGTCGCGTGTCGGTGTTCGGCTGCTCGTAGAGGTTCAGGTAGCGGTAATTGAAGGCGGATTTGTGCGAGCCTTGCAACTCCTCGTATTGCACGAAGTGACCGTTAAATTTCCAATCCTTGGGCTCCATCGCTGGTTTACCGAGACGTGTCTCGACGAGACGGTTCGCGGACTGGAAATATTGATCGACGAGGAAGCCGGAGGTCACGAGCGACTTGCCGATGGTGTCCATGTGCTCGGTGGTCTTCTCCTTCGGAAAATCCGCCGTGAGGCCCAGCGTATCCACGCGGCGGCCAAACAGCACGGCGAGCGTGTTTTCATACTCTCGGCTGGAAAGGCGGCGCATCACCGTGCGGCTGCCCGTGGTCTGAAATTTCGCATGAGCGGCCACCGTGCCATCACGCAGCGCCCGGATCATCGCGATGCGCTCGTCGTCCTTCGGCTGGTCCGCCTTCTTCGGGGGCATCTCCTTCAGCGTGAGCTGGTCGATGATGTCCCGCGCCTCAATGAGATCCGCGACCGACTTCAGCGGCAGCGCAAACGCATCAAAAGCGCGGTCGCCCTTCTGCACATCCGCGTCGTGGCACTCCAGGCAGTATTTGCCGAGGAACTGCTGCACGAGCTTCGGGGTGTCGTCAGCGGCGTGAGCAAAGGAGGTCGCCAGCACGAAGCAAAGTAGCCCTCTCGCTCCGCGAGAGGAGCGAGGGGCGGTGAAAGGAGATTTTGTCATCGAACGGAGAAAACGTGAGGTGTTGGCGAGAGCGTTGTGCTCATCTTGCGGAGCAAGATGGCTACTTTGCTGGCGCGGTTTGTGAGGGTTCTGTGATCAAAAAGCCGATATCCGTATGCGTCGCGACCAGTCCAGCGTCCAGTGTCGCGAGGCGGATACCGTGATTGCGGGCAAGTTGGGCCAGCCAAGCATCCGTGACTTGTTTGTGGCCTTGCAGCTTGTTCGTCGAGACTTGGGTGTAGCTAAAGCCATCGTCGATGAAGCTGTGCATGGCGTCCGACTGAATGAGAGCGAGATTCTTCCATACCGCTGCGGCTGAGGTATCAGTGGCCAACATCATGTGCAGCCGAAGGAACGTGCCCTCCGTGACGGAGCATGTGTGAAATGTGTCAGCCAGACTTTCAAACCAGGCTTTGGAACGGGAATGCAGAGGATGGCTCTTCACCGTCAGTGCGATGAGAGCATTCCCATCCACCAACCAACTCATGGCAGGCCGTCCTCCTCCAGCATGCGGTCGATTTCCGCCTGAGTCACAGGCCTGCCTTCGACGACTGGGAACCGATTCCCTGGCACTGGCTGCGGCTTAAAAGCTGGTCCAAGTGAAGGCTTCATACTGTGGATGAGATCCGCCAGCACGCTGCCGAGGCTGCGAGATTCCTGCCGGGCCACGGCATCTGCCTTCGCAAAAGCGTCATCAGGTAAATCGAGGGTGATTTGCATGGTGGAAGGTGCTGTTTCGCTCTACTGCTGTCAAACAGCCGTTAGGAGCCTCTCTTCAAGCAAACCGCCCCGTACTGTTGCCGAACGAATCGATCTCGACGCCCATCTTCTGGGCGATATCGACGAAGAGATTGCAAAGCGGCACTTTGTTGATGCCTTCACGCGGAACTTCGCGGAATTCGCCGTGTTTGTAGCCGCCGCCGGCGAGGAGGATGGGTAGGTCGGAGTTCTTGTGCGAATTGCCATCGCCCATGCCGCTGCCGAAAAGCACGGTGGTGGAGTCGAGCAACGTGCGCTCGCCGTCGTTCATCTTCGCGAGCCGGGCGACAAACTTGCCGTAGTGCTCGATCTGATACTTCTCCAGCGTGATGAGGTCCGCGATGGCTTCGGGGGCGTTGCCGTGATGCGAGAGGCCGTGCCAGTCCTTTTTGATGCCGAGATGCTGCGGCATGAAGTCACCACCGATTTCCAACGTGGCGATGCGCGTGCTGTCCGACTGCAAGGCGAGCGCGATCATCTCATACAGCAGCGGTAGATCCTCGACGGCATTGCGGTTCGCAGGCTTGTCGAAGGGCGCTTTTGGCTTCGGCTGGTTCGTCCAGCGCTGGCGCAGTTCCAGGCGCTTCTCCACATCGCGCACGGAGGTCAGGTATTCGTCGAGCTTGTCCTTGTCCTCCTTGTTCACCTGCTTCGACAGGCGGTTCGCCTCGTCCAAAACGGAATCGAGGATCGATGCCTGCACCTGATTCTCCTGCATGCGACGTGCCTGACGCTCCTTCGAGTCAGTGACGAAGAGTTTCTCAAACAACTCGGCCGGATTCGTCACCGGCGGCACACGCACGCCCGACTTCGTCCAAGCGATCTGACAGCCGCCATGAATACCGCCTTCCGAACCCACCGTGAGCGCCGGAAACCGCGTCTCAAAGCCGATCTCGTCCGCGAGATACTGGTCGATGGTCACATTGCCCTCCGAGCGATTTTGCGCCTCGGAGTTTAGCACGCCCGAGAGAAACGAATGCACCGCGAAATGCCCGCCTTTGATGCCGTGATCGAAGCCGCGATACACCGTCAACTTGTCGCGAATGTCCCACAGCGGCTCCAGCAGCGTCGTCTTCTCGTAGCTGCGGCCATGCGTCGTTGGAAACAGGCTCTTCGTCTGGTAGCCGAGCAGATTCCCAATCGCCACAAAGCGCCGTGCGCCCATGCCCGCTCCTTTTGCGACCTGGACAGAGCCGCCCACGGTCTTGGCCATAAGCGAGGACATGCCCGGCAAAGCCAGCGTGGTGCCGAGAGAACTGAGAAGGAAGTGACGACGATTCATGAGAGGTTTGGGGGGGTAAAGGGAACGATCAGGAGGCCCAGTTTGTTGCAGCAGAGAGCGGGCCAGAGAGGCTTTAGTTGCTCAACAAGAGGGATTCATGTCTGTATTCGCGGAACCGAACCATGCATGCCCAACACAGCACTTTCTTACGCGCGATCCTTGGTGATGGCCGCCCGCTGCTTTTGCTCACTGCCCTGGCTTTGGTTTTCGCTGGCGGCGGGGCACTGTTTCTTGCCTGTACTGGAGATTTTCTCCCGCACGACATCGCATTTCTCGGGATGCAGCCCTCCGCACTTTGTGCGCTAAATGAATGCCGCATCGTCCATTTCATGATTCATGACCGTGCCTCTTTTGGTGCAGTGCTGATTTCTTTAGGCACTCTTTACGCCTGGGTGGCCTTGTTTCCACTCAAGGACGGTGAGACCTGGGCTTGGTGGCTGGTGGTAATGTCCTTCATCACCGGCTTTGGCAGTTTCCTGAGCTATTTGGGTTATGGCTACCTCGACACTTGGCACGGTTGGTCCACTCTTCTTCTGGTTCCCGTGGCCCTTGGCTCTGTTGTGATGACTCGCAGCCTGTGTAAGTCCAAGCTGAGCCTAGAACCGGGATGGTCTCCCTCAAGGTGGCTCTGCAGAGAGGGCATCGGGCGCATCGTCTGGCTGATGTCTTCGCTCGGACTCGTGGGTGCCGGAGCCACCATCATGGTGATCGGTATGACTGAGGTTTTTGT
>JBIKIA010000270.1:0-6677 GCA_044361885.1 Prosthecobacter sp.
TCGGCCGCTGATCAGAGCGCCGTTGATGGAGGCATCCTCCACATAATCTCCACAGCGATATAGGCCGGGTTCGAGCACTGAGGCGAGTGACGCATCGCCGAGACGGAGCTGGCGGCTTTCGGGCTGGGCGTTGCGGATCTGATAGGTGCGCAGGTGCTTCCACTGGCGTGCACCAGGGCCAAACCAGCGTGTCATTTGATCACGCACCACGTTTTCGAGTTCGTCGCTCGATGGAGCTCCGACGATGCTCGTGCTGATGAGATGCTGACCTTTCGGAGCGAGGCTGGGCGAAGCATTGCTGAGCACGCAGGCATTGTTCACGGGGCCGCGATTGTCGCCATCGAGATACAGGATGGCTTCGCGTGGCAGGGCCTGATCTGTGGTGAAGTAAAGGCAGGTGGTGCTTCGTCCCGGCTTGGGTTTTTCCACGCCGGTGTCAGGCAGGAGTCGGTGTGCGACGTCTTCACTGACGGCGAGGACGATGTGATCCGCGCGCACGATCTCGCCTGTGGAAAGTGTGATCTCTCCTCTGCGGACGGCACTGACGGGAGTGTTGAGCTTGAGTGATCCAGGGGGCAGGGCGATGCCGAGTTGATCTGGGATGGCCTGCATTCCTGCTGCCGGGATGGCTGCTCCACTGCGGCGGAACATGGCGTAAAGAAAGAAAAACATGCGCACCGAGGTGCGGAGATCTTTTTCTAAAAACACGCCGCCAAAGAAGGGGCGGAAGAAGCGGTCAATCATCGCCTCGCTGAAGCCGAAGTCGCGGAGGTAGTCTTCGGTTTCGATTTCTGGCAGCCGACGTTCGATGGTCTTGGTGTCGGCGGATTCCTTCCAAAGGACAAGGGTTTGCCATTTGTCACGCCAGGGGATGAAGTCATCCCCCAGGTTCTTCAAGGCATCGAGAGGATGCTGGAAAGGATCAGCAAGGCGATGCAGGCGATTTTTAAAGTAGATCTCCGCGCCTCGGTAGAGCGGGCAGAGATTGAGCCCTTCATAGTCGAGCACCCGGCGAGCTTCGGGGTAGGCGGGGAGCAGAACTTGGAAGCCGCGATCGAGGGTGAATCCATCGACTCGATCCGAGCGCACACGTCCGCCGACTGCATCGGCCGATTCGTAGAGGGTGAACGGCATGCCTGCCTTGGCCAGTAATCGCGCGCACGCGAGACCGGAAAGTCCGGCTCCGATGATGGCGATGGTGGGTTGAGGCATGAGTAATCTGGATGGCGTTCCGTCGCATGATGGATGCCAGGAAAGTGATTGCAAGCAGCGGAGGAGTCTTCAGGGATGCGGGGCATGAGTGAGCGCATGAAACTTTTGATCACAGGAACCACTGGCAGACTTGGCGGCGTCCTGGCTCGTCACTATGCACTTCGACATGAGTTGATGTGCCCCATTCGTGACAGGCTGGACCTCGCTCGACCCGAGTCTGTGGGCGCTGGTCTGCGTGGGATGGACTTCGACCTGCTGATCAACTGTGCTGGCATCACCAGCCCTGATGTCTGCGCCCGAGAGCCTGAACTGGCGTTGCGTGTGAATGCCGAATCTCCGGCAGTGATGGCTGCCGAATGTCAGCGGCGCGGGGCGCGCATGATCCAGTTCAGCACGGACTATGTCTTCGGTGGCGAGGTGGAGGGCAGCTTGACTGAAGCCATGCAGACAGAGCCGGTGAATCACTATGGCATCACCAAACTCGAAGGCGAATGGGCGGTGCTGGCCGCTTGCCCGCGAGCGCTTGTGGCGCGGGTGTCGTGGTTGTTTGGCGGTGGGAACTCCTTTCCAGATCAGATGCTGCGCACGGCACGCGAGGGCAGGGAAGTGGAGGCCATCGGGGATAAATGGAGCGCGCCGACGAGCATGCATGACATCGCCCGCTGGCTGGAAGTTCTTTGGCAAAAAAGCCCCGCAGTATCTGGCGTGCTGCATCTCTGCAACAGCGGCACAGCCTCGTGGCAAAGCTATGCCCAGACCGTGCTCGATCTAGCTCATGAGCTGGGTTTGCTCGATCATCCGGTCGTGGTGAAGGGCAATCACCTCGATGATTTTCCCCACTTCATCGCACGTCGTCCTCGTCACACATTGATGTCAAATGAGCGACTGGCGGGCTTGCTCGGAGAGCCTGTGAGATCTTGGCAGGCTGGTTTGCGTGAATGGATGACCTCACAGACTCCGTGAGTTCGTCGGTGATGTTGATTGAACAAGGCGAGACATCATCGACACTACGACCGTATCCCATTCATGCCTCCTCCGGTGTCCAGTCCAGCTCCAGTGATCCGCAACCCCTTCGTGTGGTTGCGGAATAAGTTTTTTGCGGGCCTGGCCGTGGCGCTGCCTTTGCTGATCACCTTTTGGGTGCTGACCAGCGCCTATCATCTGCTCCATGGCTGGAGTGAGCCTGCCATCGAGTTCCTGGCGCGGAAGATCAATGAGATCGAAGGTCGCACGGTCGTCGATCCAGCGGGCGAGACCTACAAGCACGTCGTCAACTTCGTTGGCTTCCTCATTCCGGTGATCGTCTTTGTGGCGCTCGGGGTCATGGCCACGCATGTGCTCGGCGTGCGCGTTGTCAGCGCCATTGACCGCCTGCTCATGCGCGTGCCCATCGCCTCCTTCATTTATAAGACGATGAAGCAGGTGATCGATGGCTTCAAAGGCCTGGGTGGACGCCAGAACTTCAAGCGCGTGGTTTATGTCGATTACCCCTCGGGTGACATGAAGATGCTTGGCTTCGTCACTGGCCAGTATCTCGACCCACAGCAAAACAAGGTGCTCGCCGCTGTCTTCATTCCCGGTGCACTGAGTCCGATGACGGGCCTCCTGCTCGTGGTGCCGCTAGAGGAGCTCACGGATGCTCCACTGACAGTCGAAGATGCGATGAAGCTCATTTTCTCCGGTGGACTCGTCGTCCCGACCCGCCTCGCGGCGCCTGCGGCCAAGCCTGACATCCATGCTCACCTGCCATCTGTGGCGATTGAGGAGGATGCGCTGGCGGTGACAGAGGATGAAGTGCTTGCCGAGTCCGCAGCGCTGCTGCCCCACGGCCTGCCGCGTGCTGAAGATTTTGATTTTGGTGATCCTGACATCCTTTCCGGAAGCGAACGCGAAGGTACTCAGCTTCTAATTTCAAGATCACCTGCACGTCGGCTGCTCGGCTCTCTGCCGTGGCGGAAGCGTGAGTAGTTTTTTCCTCTTCTCATGGATCTCCGCCCGCTCCATCAAAGCGCCGAAGACGCTCTGCCTCGAATGCTCGACTGGCTCCGCCGAATGGTGGAGATCAACAGCTTCACCACGAACATCGTGGGAGTGAATAAGCTCGGAAAGCTTACCACCGAGTGTTTCGCCGAACTGGGCTTCGAGCCGGAGTTCGTGCCTGCCACGCATCCGCAGCACGGCAGTCATTTGTTTCTTCGGCGTGGACCTGCTGAGCAGCCACCCATCGTGCTTGTCACGCATCTCGATACCGTTTTCCCACCCGAAGAAGAGCTGGCGAATGACTTCCGCTGGCAACCTGACGGACGGCGTATTTTCGGCCCAGGCACGGTGGACAATAAGGGCGGCACGGCGATGATCTGGCTCATGCTCAAAGTGATGTGCGAAGTCTTGCCGGACCTCTTTGAGTCCACGCACTGGCTCATCGCGGCGAACTCGGCGGAGGAGGTGATCGGCTCCGACTTTGCGAATCGCACGCGCGAACGCTGTCCGCACGATGCGCGTGCGGTGCTCGTGTTTGAAGGCGGGCCGAGAGATGCAGCAGGCTGGCATCTCGTCACCGCGAGGAAGGGGCGGGCCGAATTTCGTGTCACCTGTCATGGCCGTGCGGCGCACGCGGGGAGCAATCATGCCTTGGGCATCAATGCCGTCGTCGAACTCGCGAGTGTTCTTCCTCCGATCAGTGCACTCACGGATGTGAGTCAGGCTCTGACGGTGAACATTGCCTCCATGCATGGAGGCACGGTGTTAAATCGTGTGCCGCATGAGGCTATGGCGGATCTGGAGATGCGCGCCTTTGATCCTGCGGTGCTCGCTCGGGCCGAGGAAGCATTGCGGTTTTTTGGCGGACTCACTGTAGCGCATGGAGAGATCGTGATCGACTGCCTTGGGCGCACACAAGCCTGGCCTGGTGGTATGCCGACAGAGGCGCTTTTTCATGCTTGGGAGAATGCTGCCGCAAGACTTGGCTTCAGCGCTGTGGCTGAGCGGCGGGGCGGACTCAGTGATGCAAACTACCTCTGTGCACTTGGTCCCACGCTTGATGGTCTTGGCCCCGTCGGTGGCAATGCTCATTGCTCCGAACGCAGCGCGGACGGGAGCAAGTTGCCTGAGTTCGTGGAACCTGACAGCTTCGTGCCAAAAGCCGTGATGAACATCCTCGCTCTCGCAGAACTTCTCCGCGCTTGAGCGATTGGCTTACTCACCCTCGCCTGCACCATTCGTCGCCACGGTGACCCAGCCTGGCACGACCAGTTCGGCGATCCAAGCCTGATCATGGGTGACGGTCTGCGCTGGATAACACAATCTCAGTGTGAGTGGTGCGCCGCCGCTGGCATCCTGGCCGAGCCAAATGTCGAGTTGGCGTGCAAGTTCGGTATCTTTGGGAACATAGCCGAACACGGGCATGGCGGCAGGATCTGCCGCAGGGACGAGCCGGATGCAGCGGAGCTTGTCTTTATTACCGAAAGGGCCGCTGTAGTATGATCCCGGCGTGGCGAGCACGCGCATGAGCACCGGACGAGTGGGGCGGGCCTGACGCATCTGCTCCCACTCCAGATCTCCGAGGGCGACAAAGCTTGCCCAGTCCACACGAGGCCCCTGAGGGGTGGGAATCACCGCCGCAAATTTTTTGGTCCCATCGCGGAGCACCACGCGGAACTCAGTGAAATTGGCAGGGCTCTGGGAGTGTCTTTCGATGTGGCTGTAGGGCAGGGCTCCAACGGGATGATGAAGATAGTATTCTCTCAGTGCGGGCTCCACTTGGGTGGCGTTTAGCGCAAAGGCCAGCTTTTCATCCACCGTGGCTGCTGCCAGAAATTTCTCCAAAGCCGAAAGCGGATCTTCGTTCCCCGTGGGTTGATCAGAGGTGCTCGGTTTCGCAGGTCGAAAAGAGAGTCGTTTAATAGGCTCGCCGATCTGAATCGGTTTTGAAGTCACGGGGACCACGGATTGAGTTCCAACCGATGGTTTCGAGGAAAGCTGGGGCGTGTCAGACACGGTCACATCGTTCAGTTCGATGGTGAGCGCCGGTCTTGGCCAAACATCTGTCCAATGGACCACTGCGGCTGCCAGGATGAGCGCGATCACTGCCCCTGCACCTGCCATGAACTGGGTCCTGGTGCGTATGAGTTCCGGGTCCAGGCACATTCGCTCAAAGGCATCCCCAGGAAACAGCGAGGCCTCATCAATGTGTTCCGGCCTGTTCATCGTGTCCGTCGGCGGTGTAGGGCTCATCAGCAGCGCCTTGTGCTTGAAGCCGCTGCTTCGGCCCGCCACTTGAAGCATGATCGTGCGTCCGCAGTCAGGGCAGGGGCGCGAACGAGTGACAGCCGTGACCTGAATCTCGACAGACTTTTCGCAGTGGGGGCATGTGACAGAGGCTGCTGGCATCTGGACTTAAACTGAATCTTACCATGCTCAAATCGAGCCAAGATGGCAACATCACAGGTAAAAACGTTTTTCGCAGTCATTTTAGCGTCTTTTTTGATGCTTACACCCGTTACGCTAGGGCTTGCCAGCATCTTAGATTCAGTCGATAGAGCCGCCCTTTCGCCACCCACCATGTCCATTTGGAACTACGCCAACCCGCAGCTCAAAGATCTCGTCGCCTACGAACCCGGTAAACCCATCGAGGACGTCGCCCGTGAGCGCGGACTGCGGCCCGAGGACATCATCAAACTGGCCTCCAATGAGAACCCCCTCGGCCCCAGCCCGAAGGCTATCGAGGCGATGAAGAAAGCCTGCGAGGAGGTCCACATCTATCCGGACGGAGCATCCTGGAAGTTGCGCAACGCGCTCGCTGAGAAGTTTGACCTGGAAATGGGCAACTTCATCATGGGTTGCGGCAGCAATGAGGTCATCGAGTTCATCGGGCACGCTTTCCTCAAGCCGGGGGACAACATCATCACCGCCGAGCACGCCTTCCTTGTCTATAAGCTGATGGCCAAGGTCTTCGGCGCCAGCACCATCGAGGTGCCTGATCCAGGCTACGTGCACGATCTCGACGCCATGGCTGCGGCCATCACGCCGGAGACGAAGGAGGTCTTCATCGCCAATCCGAACAACCCCACCGGCACACTCGTCACCCAGGAGCAGATCGACCGCTTCATGGCCAAGGTGCCTGACCACGTCGTCGTCGTCTTTGACGAGGCCTACTATGAGTTCCTCGACAACCCGCCCGACACTTTGAAATACGTGCGCGAAGGACGCAACGTGGTCGTCCTGCGCACCTTCTCGAAGATCCAGGGTCTTGCAGGAACCCGCGTCGGCTATGGCGTGGCGAACAAGGAACTGATCGACGTCCTCCAGCGCACGCGTCAGCCTTTCAATCTCAACTCCATCGCCCAGGCGGGCGCGCTCGCAGGTCTGATCGACCAGGAGCATCAGGACAAAACCAAGCGCATCACTGACGAAGGCCGCACCTATCTGCAAACGCAGTTCGGTGAGATGGGCCTCGAATACATCCC
>JBIKIA010000621.1:0-3133 GCA_044361885.1 Prosthecobacter sp.
TTTGCTCCGAACCAGGGCGGGTACGGATCATGCCAACCAACCTTTCATGACTGTCGATTTTGCGCTTCAGGTAGCCCACCAAGTCCCCGCTATACTTCTCGAACAGTTCCAGTTCGCCGACATCAACGAGCGTGTCATCCATGTAGCGGAAGCACTTCTTGGCGAAGTCCGGCTGCTTCTCCGCCAGGGTCTTGAAAAGGGTCACGGACTTGGCTTCCTCCTTCAGCGTCCGATTGATCGAAACCACGTCGTGAAACAACTCCGGCGCAGCTTTGCCATCCAGCGCTGCCTGAGAGCCCTGATCCCGCAAGTTGGTGAGAGATGCCAGGGCAGGGGGGTATTTGTCGCCGAGTTGCTTCCAGTAGCTTAGGGCAAAGGAGCGTCGAACGCCATATTGAGCCTGCCTGATTCTCAAGGCATTCGCATGATACCACTCATGCCGTTCCAGAGCCTTTTCGAATTCGCCTGCCCGCGCAAAGGCCTGGGCATCCTTGAGCGCCTTTGTGGCTTCATCCTCGGCACAGGCGGGCATGGTAAGCATGGCGAAGGCAAAGGCAGAATTACGCGTAGTTTCATGACAAGCATGAAGATACCCACTTCGGCATAGAGATGTCACGCCCGAAGCCAGCTTCAGCCAAACAAACTGGTCAGCGGCTGCCCCTTGTCCGCGATGGTGAAGGGGCGCTTCGTGGGGCTAAAGATGACCTGATCGAGGGGGAGACCGAGGGCGTAGCCGATGGTGGCATTGAGGTCGGGGACGTTGACTTTGTTCTCGGTGACTTCGATGCCTTTGTCCGTCTTGCCATAGATCTGACCTCCTTTGATGCCACCGCCCCACAGCACGGAACTGAAGGCTTTCGGGTAATGGTCGCGACCGGAGTTTTGGTTGATCTTCGGCGTGCGGCCAAACTCGGAGGTGAGGACGACGAGGGTATCATTCAGCAGGCCACGACGGTCGAGATCGCCGAGGAGAGCCCCAAGGGCTTTATCAAGTTCACCGATCTTCTCGGGGAGGCGGGCATAGATGTCTTGATGCATGTCCCAGCCGCCGAGGCTGACTTCCACAAAGCGCACGCCATGCTCCACGAGGCGACGGGCAAGCAGGCAGCCCTGGCCGAAGTTGCTGGTGCCGTACTCGGTCTGCGCTTCGGCGGATTCCTGACTGAGGTCAAAGGCGGCTAGGTCAGCGCTCTTCATGACTTTGACGGCGTCTTTATAGACATCGGCATAGGCGCGCACAGTGCTGTGCTTGTAGGTTTCTTCAAAGCCTGCATTCAACTTCGCGGAGAGGTTCAGGCGGTAGTCAAAATCGCTCTCTCCGAGGTTGGCTAGACGTTTGCTGTGTTGGAGGCCGGTGCTGGGATTGTTCAGCACGAGCGGCTGGAAGGGAGCCTCGAAGAAGCCGCCGCCGGGATGCTTGCTGTCACCGGAGATGACGACGGTGCCGGGCAGATCTGGGTGGCCCTTACCCTGGAATTTCTGAAGCCAAGCGCCCATCGTGGGATGCCGTGTGGCACCGCGCATGGTGTAGCCGGTGTGCTGGAAGTAGTTCCCCTGCTCATGCGCGCCCTGGGTGCTGCTGAGGCTGTTGATAATCACTCCGTGATGCATCTGCTTCGCCACGGTGGGCAGGCCATCGCCGAGTTGCACGCCATCGGCGCTGGTCGGGATGCACTTCGTATCGCCCATGGTGTCAGCACCGGGAACGACGCCGAATGTATCGAGGTGCGTCATGCCGCCAGACATGTACAAATAGATGACGTTGCGCGCCGTCGGCACCTGTTTGGCCTTGGAACTGCCTTCGAAGGGGACAGCCCCGGCTTTACCACCCAGCATGGGCAGCACGGAGACTCCGAGGCAGGTCTTGGCGATGCCGAGGACGAATTCACGGCGGGAGGGTTCGTCGGTTTTGGTGAAGGTGTTCATGGCAAGTGGGCTGTCTTTACAGGGTTCGATGGGGCTTTACTGAATGAAGAGGAACTGGCTGCCGGTGAGCAGCGCGTGGGTGATGTCAGGCAGGGCCTTGTCGCCACGCTCGCGGACGACGCTGTCGAGCACTGCGCGCTCGTTGTTCGTGGGGCGGCGGCTCAGCAGGGCCTCGTAGAGGAGCGTCACCTTTTGATCGGGCGCTCCGGCTTTGGCGAGCTGCTGATTCAGGAGAGAAAGCGGGCTCGTGATGGTCTCGACGAGAGGTCCATTGAGCAAAGTCAGCGCCTGTGGAACGGAGGCGTCGTCGCTGGAGTTGTCGATCACCTCACGGTCGCTCTGGCCAAAGGTGCGTAGGAAGTGGCCCGGGCGTGCGGGGCTGGGTAGCTCGGAGGCACGGGCGGCGACCATGTTGTTGCTGGCAGCATTTTTGACGAGATCTTTCCGCTGCTCTTTGGTCATGTTGGCGAGCGCGGCTTTGTTGATCTGTGGGCGCTTAACCTGCAGCTGCTTCTGTGGGTTGTAGCCTTTCAGCAGGTCCTCGGCGCGCTCTTCACCGACGAGATTTACCAGCAGGTTGTTGGTGCTCTCGCGGCGGAGTTTGTTGGCCGCATTCGCCAGCGCTTTGGCATCGGCTGGGGAGGCGGTGCCTTTTTCTTTTTCCGCAGTCATCTTGGCGCGGAGTTCATCGAGCTTGGCTTCGTTCGCTTTGCGCTCTTCCATGCCTGCTTTGGCAGCAGCGAGGATGCCTTCGGGGCCCTTGGTCTTCACGGTGTTCAGGAACATGCCCAGATCGTCGAGATACTGGTGCAGGCGCTGGTTTTCATCGTCCACCATGCCGTCCAGATTGCCCTTCGTCAGAGTGATCACGCTGTCCCAGACCTGTTCGGCGCTCATGCGGCGGAGCATCGGGCCGGTAAAGTGGGAGGTCTCGCCGAGAGCGATCTCCTGGGTGCCGGTCATGCGCTGGTAGGTGTCGGTGTTGTAAAGCACACGCATGAATGATTTGAGCGAGTACTTCTTTTCGATCATGAGCTGCGAGAGGTAATCCATCAGCGCTGGATTCGAGGCCACGGTGGAATCCGTCATTTCATCCACGGGCTCGATCAGGCCGAGGCCGAAAACCTTCTTCCACATGCGGTTCGCGATCACCGTGGTGAAGCGTGGATTCTCCGGGCTGGTCATCCAGTCGGCAAAAGCGTGGACG
>JBIKIA010000565.1:0-3531 GCA_044361885.1 Prosthecobacter sp.
TCCTTCGGCTTCGCGTCGTGACCAAACATGGCGCGCGCTTCGATGGTCTGGCCGGGCTTGCCGTCTGGGTATTTGTAGTCGTCGGGCAGCTTCGGCAGCTTGCCGTTATTGTTCGTGATCGCGGTGTAGCGCAGCGGCTTCATCACATCACCCAGCGTCTGGCGGACTTCCTTCATCTCCTCGTTGCTGACGGAGTCGGTCTTCTTCGACTCTTCCCGCAGTTTGGCCACCTCTTCCGGATGCTTCTTCATGTACTCGCGGCGCTCTTTCGGAGACATCTTGGTCAGAAACTCCGGCATCGCTTTGCCACCCTGCGGCTTCCTCGGCAGCTTGATCATATCCCCGCCCTTCGTGTCCATGCCATAGGTAAAGGCCGCCATGCTGTAGTAGTCCATCTGCGACCACTTATCGAAAGGGTGATTGTGACACTGCGCGCAGACGATGCTCGTGCCCAGAAAGACCTGCACGGTGTAGGCGAGGTGATCGAGCTTGTTTTCATCGCGCTGGTAAAAGCCGATGCTGCCGCTGTCCCAGGCACCGCCGTCGGTGGTGAGGAGCTTCTTCACCATCTGATCGTAGGGCGTGTTCGCCTTCAGTTCCTTCTTCATCCACTCTTCGTAGGCCTCGGCGGTGATGCGGCCTTTCGTGTTGTCCGTCAGGCGGAGAAGGTCGGCCCAAAAGTTAAACATGTGGCTCGTGTAGCCATCGCTAGCCAGCAGCTTGTCGATCAGCTTGGCACGCTTCTGCGGATCATTCGAGCCGACGAACTCCTCCCGCTCTGCCACCGTCGGGATGCGCCCCGCGATGTCGAGATAGAGGCGGCGGACGAGGACATCGTCCGTGGCTGGCGGATTCGCCTGAAGGCCATTCTTCTGCCAATCGGCAGCCAGCAGTTGGTCGATTTTGGCAGCTTCCGGTAAGGCGGCAGCGTGGGCGGCACAAGCCGTGAGAAGGAGAAGGGCAATCGTTTTCATGGGCGCAGCAGGGGGGAGACAGGTCTAACCGCCCCTCAAACGACAAGATGTGCGCCATCTTCTACAATATTTGAAAAAGTATCGCTCCGCGTCCCACCCTTGAACCTCTGTTACCTCTTCTCACCTTCAGCGGGTAGCACCTCGACCTCGATGTCGCGCACGATGACGGATTCCTCCGAGTCGGGTGCGTTTTGAACCATGACGGATGACTCCCAGGAGGATGGCGGCTGCACCTCTGGGCTCAGCCCGAGTGCCTGACGCAGGCTCATGACGAGCTTCGTGACGGCGAACACCGCCACGGCAAACACGATGGCCAGCAGACCAAAGCTCACGAACAGGGCGATGCCCACCAGCGCGAGCACGCTGAGCAGGATCTTCGCCGGCCAGCCGAGCTGCCTGCCACCGAGGTTGAACTGGTAAAACTGCGCTTTCATGGGGTCACCATGCTACCACGTTTCCTGATGGCAATCCGCATCTGGCCGCAGTGAGTGCAGTGCTTTGGAGTCTTTGCCCGGAAGTGCGGCAAACATAGGCGATGTTAATGATCAATCTGGAGCGGAGCTTTTTGTCACAGAGCGAACAGACATAAAGCTTCTCATATTCTAATAATTATATTACAATCCGAGTTAATCACTCTCGGCATGAACAAGCTTCTCCCCCTTCTTAGCAGCATCTTCATGATGCTGGCGTCGGCTGCCCAGGCCCAGACTTCCGGCGTGTTGCGCGAAGTTTGGAACAACCTGGAAGGCAGCACCATCGCCGACCTTACCCTTTCGCCCGACTATCCCTCTGCGCCGGTGCTGCGCACGGTGGACCAGAGCTTTGCCGCGCCGGTGAACTGGGCGGAGCGCTACGGGGTGCGGATGCGTGCCTTCCTCACGCCGGCAGCGGACGGCAGCTACACCTTCTACGTCAGCGGCGATGATAACTGCGAACTCTGGCTGAGCACCAACGACACCGCCGCTGCCAAGGTGAAAATCGCCTCGGTGCCCGGCTACTCGAACTCGCTGCAATGGACGCGCTATGTGGAGCAAAAATCGGCACCCATCGCTCTCGTCGCCGGCCAGCGCTACTACATCGAGGCGCTGATGAAGGAAGGCTACGGCGGCGACCATCTCGCGGTAGGCTGGGCCACCACGCCGACAGCGACACCTACTGTCATCCCTGGAGCTAACCTGACGCCCTTTGAAGTGCCTGCGACCATCCCGACGGGTATCGTTGTCGAGGCAGGCAAAGCGGCCACGCAATACGCGCCGAACCTCACCTATCAGGCCCTGGTGCAGGCGCTGAATGTGGCGAATGCGAACGTCACGCCATCCATTCTTTGGACACAGGTCAGTGGCAACACGGCTGTGATCGCCGCGCCCACACTCGCCTCCACCACGATCACTCTGCCGAGTGCAGGCACCTATGTCTTCCGCGCCACCGCCACGGTCGGCAGCACGACGGGCAGCGATGACGTGACCGTGACTGTCCTCCCGCCGCTGGCACCGGATGCGGGCAAAGCGCTGGCCGAATATTGGTTCAACGTCAACGGCACCAGCGTCGCGTCGATTTCCAGCAGCGTGCATTTTCCGAAGTATCCGCACTCGCATCGCATGGTCACTTCACTGAGTTCCATCGCCTCCATCGCCGAGCTGTTTGGCGAACGCACACGCGGCTTCCTGCTCGTGCCGGTGACGGGGACGTATCGCTTCTTCCTCGCGGCGAATGAGACGGCGGAGTTCCGCCTGAGCACCGATGCTTCGCCTGCCAATCTGGCGCTGCTCGCCTCTGTGACGAAGGCGGTCAATGTGGCCGACTTCGCCAATCATGCCTCACAGGCTAGCGCGGAGATCACGCTCACCGCCGGTCAGAAGTATGCCTTTGAGATCCTGCATAAAGAAGAGTGGAGCACGGATCACTGCACAGTGATGTGGCAGCAGCCGGGTCAGGATTTCATGAGCGAGATCACGGGTGAATATCTCGCGCCGCCGACCGATGTCGCCGCTGTGGTCGCCATGGCGCAAGAGCTGAAACTCACGCAGGACTTCAACCTCTTCGCGGGTCGCGATGCCACGATCTACTGGCCGCGCAATTCGATCTCGCTGAGCGCCTATGATTCCCGCCGCATCTGGGGAAGCGACACACCCGCACGCCTCTGGACCATGGTCAGCGGCCCCGGTGCAGCGCTTTTCTCAGATGCGGACAAGGCGCAAACACTCGCCACCTTCCCGAAAGTCGGCACTTACGTCCTCCGCTACTCCGTCACCACGACGAGCAACACGAGCACGGATGACATCACCGTGCGCGTCGTGAATCCGATCAGCGCCAACGTCGGCAGCCTCACCCGTCAAGTCTGGTGGAACCGCAGCCTCACCAACGTGGCGCAACTGCGTGCTGATCCATCCTTCCCCAACAACCCCGACTTCGCCGACACCATCCCGGATTTGCGTCAGACTCAAAGCTGGGCCGACCGCTACGGCACGCGGGTCACGGGCATCCTGAACGTGCCCGCAGTTGGCACGGCGGATGTGAACTACACTTTTTATGTGTCCGGCGATGATGAAGCGGAGTT
>JBIKIA010000450.1:0-4270 GCA_044361885.1 Prosthecobacter sp.
TCGCATACGTTACTCAGAAAACCCCGAAAGAGACCCGCGCCGCACTCATCATCGCCAAGGACGCCTCCGACATCGAAAACCGCACTGATCTACTTCAACGAATCGCATCTTATGCCGAAGAACGCGGCCACTACGACATAGCCGAAGAAGCCTTTCGCTCTGTGGCGATGAATCCTGAGCACGAACGCATTGGATTTGATGGTCTCATCCGCATGACCAAGAGCAACGGCAATACCGAAAGTTGGCTGGCCTCATCTGGCGAAGCTGTCCGCCGCTGGCCGAGTGACAGCCGCTATCAAGAGGACTTTCTCTATGCCAATCTGCTCACTGGACGTGACGTCGAGCTAGCTCTTACCCAAGTCCAGAAACTACACGAACTCCAGCCCAAGGATTACCAGCGCCAACTCTTCGTCGCCCTCGCTTACTGGCGGATGCGCGACATGAATGCCGCCACACATTTTCTCAACGGCATGGATTTGAGCAACAATCACCTCACACCGGGACAGCAGGCCGTCTATGCCGCCATCGCCCGTGACAGCAGCGCTGAGAACGCCGCGGATGTCGCCAGACAGGTGCTCAGGGACATCGACCCCACCGCACGCATGCTGCCGGAAGAACGGCTCTGCTTTGCCAAGGCGGCGCGTTGATCACCTTCCTCTTGCAGAGGCACGGGCACACTCACATCGTCGTCGGATGTCTGAACTTCTCTCCGATGAGCCCCCCATGATCCTGAATCTCGACGAGCACTACATGCGCGAAGCTCTGCGCATGGCGCGCAAAGCCGCGCGACTCGACGAGGTGCCTATCGGGGCGGTCATCGTGCATGACGGTCGCGTGATCGGACGCGCATGGAATCAGGTGGAGACGCTCAAAGATGCCACCGCCCATGCTGAGATGCTCGCCCTGACTCAGGCCGAGAGCGCTCTGGATGACTGGCGGCTCGCGGAATGCGATCTCTACGTGACCAAGGAGCCCTGCCCCATGTGCGCGGGTGCCATCGTCCACTGCCGTGTGCGTCGCGTCATCTTCGGCTGCCCCGATGTCAAAGGCGGTGCCGCCGGTGGCTTCTGGAATCTGCTGCAAGCGCCCAACCTCAACCACCGCTGCGAAATCAGCTCAGGCGTCCTCGGCGACGAATGCGGGAGCGTTCTCAAAGAGTTCTTCGCCGAAGCCCGCCGTCGAAAGGCGGATGGCATCGCCCATAAAAAAGGAGCTGGAACTGGCGGCGAAACTTCGGTGCCACTCTTCGACGGGCCGTGATTCGTGGGCACAAAAAACGGGCACCTGAAACCCGGCGCCCGCTTGAATGTCTTTGGATTTAGGAGGCAAGCACGGGCGCTTCACCGGACTCGCCCTCGCTGGCAGGCTCAGCCTCCTCGCTGATGATCATCTCAGGCGGTGTGGTATCGCGGTGATGACCTTCATCAGCGGCGGCCTCAGCTTCAAGGCGGAGTTCTTCCTGCTTCGATGGCTTCAGGTCCGCGCTCGTCATGCGGACGCCGACGGGCTTACTGATGCCGAATTCCTGCATGGTCACGCCGTAGATCACATCCGCGCGGCCCATGGTGCGCTTGTTGTGGGTGACGATGATGAACTGGGAGTTGTCGATGAAGTTGTCCAGCATCTTGAGGAAGCGGGAGATGTTTGATTCATCGAGTGGAGCATCAAGCTCATCGAGAACGCAGAACGGACTCGGCTTCACTTGGAAGATGGAGAACAGCAGCGCCACGGCCGTCATGCTGCGCTCGCCACCGGAAAGCAGGGTGATGGTTTGCAGCTTCTTGCCCGGCGGCTTGGCGATGATGTCGATGCCGGACTCCAGCGGATCGCCTTCGTCGATGAGCATGAGGTCGGCCTTCGCGGTGGGGCCGAAGAGCTCGACGAAGTTCTTTTGGAAGTTGAGACGCACCTGATTGAAGGTGTCGGAGAACATGGTCTTCGTGGTCTCGTTGATCTTCGCGATGACTTCGAGCAGCTCTTCCTTCGAGCGGACGAGGTCGTTGTATTGGGTGTCGAGGAAGTTGTGCCGCTCTTCGAGTTCTTCGAATTCCTGGATGGCATCCAAGTTCACCGGGCCGATGCTTTCCAGCCTCTGACGCAGATCGCCAACGATGCTCGTGACGAACTCCCAGTCCGGGTGGCCTTCTTCACCGGGGATCGTGATGTCATCGACGTCGATTTCTTCATCATCGGCATTGATGGTCACTGCCTCTGCCTGCTCTGACGAATCCGTCTGATTGGTCGGAGCTTCGGTGGGTGTCTCAGCCTCAGCAGTGGCTTTCTTCCCACGACTACGATTCCTCTTCTGCTCATCGATGGTGAGCATGAGCGCGTGATAGTCAGGCTCGAAGGCGCTGATGTGGAAGTTGTAGCGCTCCTGCACTTGGCTGATGAGATTTTCCAAACGCAGATCGACGCGGGTGAGCTGCACTTCGATGCGGTTGCGGCTCTCGCTCAAACCCTGGGCCTGCTGGCGGAGTTGAACGAGCTGAGACTCCAACGCATTCACGCGCTCAAAGGCGGAGGCGCGCTCTTCGGTGCGGCCTTGCAGATGCTCTTCGATGCTGGCGATGGCACCGCGCTGGGACTCGACCTGCTCCTGGAAGCGGGCGTTTTCCGCCATGCTTTGCTCAATGCGGCCACGCCATGCGGCGATCTCGTTTTCGAAGCGGTGGATGCTGGCCTGCAATTCGTGCAAGCGGCTGGCCATCGGGGCTTTTTGACGCTCGATGGAATGAAGGCTGTTCTGCTCCAAAGCGAGCGCGCTGCGGAGTTCGTTGAGGCGCTCGGAGGATTCGAGTTCGCGGCGGAGGAAGGCCTCCATCTCGACTTCGAGCTGCTGCTCGTGCTCGCGTGCTCCGTCGAGCTGCTCGCGGGTGACTTTCGCTTCTTCCTGCTGCCACTGGATCTGCGCTTCGGCGGCCTGCATCCGGCTGGCGATTTGGTTTTGGTCCCACTCGACGCTTTCGAGTTTCGTCACGGCTTGCTGAAGCGCGCGCTGCACGACGGTGACCTGTCCAGTGAGCTGGGAATACTCTTCGCGAGTGCGCTGGGATTGCTCGCGCAGAGTCACTTCCTCACGCTGCATGTCTTCAAATTGCACGCGCAGTTGCTCGGCAGCGTCTTCCTTTTCGAGGAGCTGGTATTCCAGGCCTTCGAGCTCTTGCTTCAGCGTGCGCACCTCGGCCTCACGGCGAAGGGTGGACGCACCTTCTTCCTTCGTGGCACCACCGTGGATCATGCCGTCAGCAGCGACGAATTCGCCCTTCATCGTGGCGATGGCGACATCACGCATCGTGCGCTTCATGCGCAGCGCCGTGTGCAGATCTTCGACGATGAGCACGTTTCCGAGCAAGCGGTCGGTGATGTCCTGCACACCGGGTTTGGCGCGCACTTTTTCAATCGCCCACGCGATGCCGCCCTCGGGCACGAACTGGCGGTCCGGCAGCGGACGCATGGTGGCGAAGTCCGTCGGCAGCAGCGCTGCTTTGCCGAGTTTTTGGTCGGCGAGGCGGTCGAGGATCTGACCGGCGAGTTCGCTGTCAGTCAGCAGCACGGCTTGCAAATGATCGCGCAGCGCGGCTTCGATGGCGGTGATGAATTGGGGCTCGACCTCGATGGATGAGGCAAGGATGCCACGCACGCCGACGGAGAAGACTTCGGGGTTGTCGATGCCTTTGAGCACCTGCTGCGTGCCTTCGGCGAGGCCTTCGCCTTTTTGCAGAAGTTGCTCGATGATCTCCATGCGACTGCGGCGCTGGGTGACGCTGCGTTGGAGGGCGTTCAGCTCCTCCATGAGCGCGTCGCGCTGACGTCGTTTTTCGATGATGTCACGGGCACAGGTCTTGGCGCGTTCTTCGAGGTCGTTGCGCGTCTGCTCCAGCTCCGCGATCATCTGCTGGAGGTGATCAAACTCGACTTGGCTGGATGCCTTCGCATGGGCAGCGTTTTGCAGATCGTGGGCCAGTGTTTCGTGGCGCTGGCGATCATTGCTGATCTGATTCGTGAGGCTTTGCGCGCGGGATTCAGCTCCGGCGATTTGGCCTTCGAACTGACGGATCATCTCACGCACAGCGCGGCGATCTTCATCCAGTCGGCTGCGGTCAGGCACGATGCTATTATGCACGGTGAGGTGCTCATTAAGCGCCATCTGTCGTGTCTCGATGGTGCTGCGCAGGAGGTCCATCTGCTCATCAGCGGTGAGGAGATCGCGGCGCTGCTGATCCAGTGTCTCGCGACCGATTTCGATCTGCTCTTCGTTCTGACGGAT
>JBIKIA010000273.1:0-6580 GCA_044361885.1 Prosthecobacter sp.
TTGCCGTTCGGCTTCTTCATCAAGGCGGCGAGCGTGTCGTGCAGCGGGGCGAGGAGTTCGTCGTCATTCACGGTTGGAATCACGATGAGCTTTGGTTCTACCTCCACGATACAGCTTTCCCGACGAGGGCGATCATGGGGACGGGTCCGATTTGGCGGCTGTCTTTTGAGTGGGCGCGGTTGTCTCCGAGCACATAGCAGTGGTGATCAGGGATGGTGATCGGGGGGAGGTTGATTTTGTCGAGTTGGACGCCGCTTACTTCTTTGATGGCTGCTCCGTTGAGGTGGACGATGCCTTCTTTGATTTCCAAAACGTCTCCGGGCAGGGCGATGACTCGTTTCACCCAAGTTTGCCGACGATTCGCGGGGTTGAGGAAGGCGACGAGGTCGTTGCGTTCCGGTTGGCGGTCGCGATAGCTGTCTTTGCGGACGAAGATTCTGTCTCCTTCGTTAAAGGTGGGGCTCATCGAGCTGCCGGTCATGGCGAAGATGTGGAGAAAATTTTCGCGAACGGAGAATGCGAGGCCGGTGAGGAGAGGTAGCGTGAGGAAGGCGAGGGCGACATAGACGGAAACACGGTTGTAGTCTTTGAGTCGATAGTCTTCTCTGCTGGCGAGCGCCATTCGACGAGCGTCCCATGCAGAGTATGCAGTGGGGATGATTGTGAGAATGGCGAAAGTGATGAAGATAGTCTTCGGTGGGGCGGACTGGGTCGCGAGGAGGAATACGACTACGGCGATGAGAGCCGTGATTGCGCAGAGGTGAAGAAGGCCGCGACCAAGGGCACCGCAATAGACCTGTCCGAGACCGGGGAGGAAGAGTGACAGGTTGATGGCGGTGGATGGCTTCCGTTTGCTCACGGGGCCAAGGGCGAGTTCGTCTGAAGTATGGGTATTCATTGTCTTGGATGTTGTTTTCGTTGTTAGAATGCGAGGCGAAGAATGAGGCTGAGTTTTCCGATGCCTGCGATGAGACACGCTGAAGTAAGGAGCCAGGATGGCTGCTCAGTTCTGGGTAAAGGATGAGGAGCTGGCTGGGCTGTTCTCTGGATCTCCCTCATGACAGACGGAGCGAGGTGCGCGGACGGATCTTGCTTTCGCGCGGCAATCCAGAGGTCGAGTTCGTGATCAGATGACGTGGGCATGGTTCAGTGATGGTTGAGGCTGGCTTTGAGGAACTCACGGGCGCGGCTAACGCGGGACTTGATGGTTCCGACCGTGGTGGATTCGATTTGGGCGGCTTCGGCGTAGGAAAGGTCTTCGAGAGCGACGAGAGTGAAGGCACGCTTTTGCTTTCCGGGGAGTTGATGCAGCGCTTGGTCGAGCATCTTCATGCGGTCTCGGTCTTCGGGCTCGGGTGTGTCGGCGTATTGCTCGGGAAGTTCAGCCAAGAGAGTCGGGCTCTTCTTCTGAAGGGCATTGAGCGAGCGGCTGCGGGCGATCATGAACAGCCAAGTGGAGAATCGACTTCGTGAGGGATCGAAGTCCTTGAGTCGCCGAAAGGCTTCCACGAAGACAATCTGCGCGAGGTCTTCGGCGTGGCGTCTTTCATCATTCAAAAGTGTGGCAATCATACGGAGCAGGCGATCCTGGTAATGAAGAACGAGATGCTCAAAGGCCTCGATCTCCCCGTCCACAATGCGTCGGATGATTTGGAGTTCGTCGGTTTCGTTCATTCGTTGTTCCATGATGATACCGGCGGGGGATGAAATGGTTCCATTTTTGCCGCGAATGAGGCCTGCCCGTCGTTGCCGACGATGCTTGCGGCAGCTTGGGGACGAATGGTCCTGCTATTTATCGATTCTGCATGTTCATGCGTAGTGTCCCGGCTGGCGATGAGTTTGCGACGGGACGACGGGATCATCTACTTGGGCGACGCCTTTTGGGTTGTTGAAGGACTCCTTGGTGGTCCGGCGCGGTGTCCGCAGCCGAGGTCTGTGTCGGCATTAGAGTGGTCAGCAACTCAGCAAGGCTGCGAAGAGTGAGATGGCGCGTTTCATGGCTTCGATGTCGTCGCCGGTCGCAACACCTTCCCAATCACCTGAATGCGTGACGCATCCGGCTTCCCATCCACTCCGAGCGTAGGCTGGAGCCAGCCGCCTTCGTCGTGCTCGTTCCATGCGTAGAGGATGATGGCGTTGGCGGGATTGAGGTCGCGATTGGCCTGGGTCCACGCGATGGCTTCACGGAGGTGTGTGGCGATTTCATCGGGCGTGGCGGTGGTGGCGTCGATGAGCGGCTTTTGCTGCGCGGGTGGAGTGGGATCGGGCGTGGCTTTCACCCACGAGCACCACGACGGCGGGCGCTCCTGACGTGGACGCGTGTCCCAGCCAGCGGTGGCAAAGGTGATGCAAGGGGTGCGCTCGAGCCTCCATTTCTCCCACAGCTTCTCGCGCACATGATGCGACGTGAGCCGAGCATAGATTTCGGGATCGGTGGTGTAGCCTTTGCCAGCGCAGGCATACTCGGAGATGGCATCAAAGCCGAGCGCCTTGCGATCTTTATCCGCGTTCCAACCCATGAGCACGAGATACGGTGCCTTCAGGCCTGCGGCGAGGGTTTGCTTCTTCAACTCATCCCACTCGACCTTGCCGAGCGCGGTGGTCTTCGCGAACAAACACAGCAGTGGTCGGCCATCGAGCACCGTCTGGTAATCGGGATGCCTGAAGTGCTCCACGAGTTTGCTCCAGGCCTTCGTGCCCGCTTGGTCGAGACGTTTGCCTTCTTCGACGAGGCAGTAACGGATGCCCTTCTTGTCCTTCGCCGCGAGGTAGCGGTTCAAGCCGATGCTCATGCCGGGCGCTTCGTCCAGGTAGTCGAGAAAGGCCCAGTAGTTCAGCCCCGCCTGCGCGGCATACGCGATCTCCTGCTCCATGATCGCCTGCGAGTCGCCATTGATGCTGACCTTGCCCTCGCTCATCACGCGAGCGAACCACGGCAGACGAAAGTGATACTTCGGCTGCCCCAAAGCATGCTCCGCGGCCTTCACCACGCTACCCTCGCCATACCAGCCGTCCCAGCGAATCGCGCCGACGATGGGCGGCTCATCAGCCGCGAGCGTTGCCGCCAGTGAACTGAGCAGCAACGCAAGCCATGAGAGAAGTCGTTTCATTGGAAGTGCTGATTAACGCTGGCCTTCGGCTTTGCTCATCATCGCGTGCAATTTGTCCGCAAAGAGCCGCCCGAGGTCGATCTGGCCCTTCGCGGTGAAGTGGACTTCGTCGTCGCCGACTTCGAGCGCATCGCAATCGACGAACTCCGAGCCGCTTTCCTGAGCCTGACGCACCAGATGGGCGAAGGGGAACTTTCCCTTCGGCTGCCCGGCACGCAGACGACTGCACACGAAGAGCAGGTTCGGCGTTTGCAGGTCTTTTCGTGCCGCCTGAATCCAGGCCTGAAGATTCGCGGCATAGGCCTCGGCCATCTTTTGGTCCTTCGAGTCACCCGAGCCTTGCACCATGATCACACCGACGATCGTGATCGGCCGCGCCTTGCGGGCCGCCTCCACTTTGCGAACGAACTCCCAATAGAGCGAATCCGGCGTCGCAGGCGACCACACGGTGTCGAGGCTGGTGCCATGCGACGAATGCTTGATGATGCCGATGGTGCGCCCGAGCTTCTGACTCATGCTCGCGGCAAAAGACACCTCGGAGCCAAAGCCTCGCTTGTTCATCTTCTCCGGCGACAACGGCAGCCACTGCGTCCCATCAAAGAACAACGCCTTCGCCTGCTCACCCTTCAGCTCCTTCGGCAACTCCTCCACCTTCGAGCGCCCTCCACTCATGTTGCTACCACCCACGCAGAGGACAACCGGCAAGGGTTCGTCAGCGGCCGAGGCTTCGGTTGGCATGAAGACAACCCACTGAGCGAGCAGGAGAGCGGCGAGGGACAGGAGAGTGGGCTTCATGGGGCAGTCAGTCTTGTCGGTGGATGTAATGGGCACACTATCGCGTATCTTGAAGCTTCTCCCCATCCAGCGAGATCTCTTTCGTCGCCTCAAGTCCCAGCACGCGGCTGCCGCTGATGGCATCGGGTTGCGTGTGGTTTTCGGGATCGTGGAGGGTGTTGGCTTGCACGGTCACGCTGCGGCTGTGTTTCAGCACGATGGCTTGGCGGTCGGTTTGTTCCTGCGGCTTGGCGATGACGGAGGCGCGGACGGGTGAGTCGATGTGATTGCGCTCGATGAGCGAGTCCTGGATGCCGATGAGGCTCATGGCGGGGCCGCCGGTGCGGGTGAAGGTGTTGCCTGTGATGCGGAGTCGCTCGATGGGCGGGACGCCGTCTTGGCCTTGGGCGTTATGGGCGCGGGCGTCGATGGCGGGTTGATGGGGGCGCGGGCTGACGTCGATGAAGACGTTGTCGGCGATGGTGATGTCGCTGGGGATTCCGCCGACGAGGCCCATGCCGGTGTTGAGGCTGATGTTGCTGCCCATACGGGTGAAGGTGCAGCCGCGCACGAGGCCGGGGCCGGACATGATGAGCAGGCGCTGGAAGTTGTCCTCCCAGCGGCAGTTTTGCACCACCCAGCCCGCGCATTCGTGATCGAGCCACTCCGCCTGCGCCTCGGCAAAGGGCGTGGCGTCTTGATCGAGCGTGAGTTGGAAATCGCGATGCGCGACAATCTTTGCTTCGCCGAGAAACTCGCCTGTTTTGCAATGGATGAAGCGCAAGCGATCCCCAGCGCGTGCATTCTTGAGCGTGGGACGGAGTGAGGCATTCGTCTCCAGCGTGACCTGTTTGCCGGACACGGATGTCACCTTGCCCCAGATGCCGTGGAAGTTCTGCAAATCATCGGCGGTGTGTCGAATGGTGACGTTATCCATCGTGGCGCCGTAGCGCGTGGAGCGGCAAAGAAAACCGTCCGCACCCTTCCATTGGCAGGTGCCGGGTCGCGGGCCGAAGTAGCAGTCTTTCCACAGATGCGCACCATCGCCGCCGCTCTCGCTGGGGCCGCCTTTGGCCACATAAACGCTGACGCCGTGCAGGGTGATGTTGGCCGAGTCCTCGAGCACGATGGCTCCAGCATTGGTGTAGAGGCAGGAAAGTCCGTCGCCCACGCGCACCACGCCGAGCTCGCCATACGCGCGCTCCCAGTTCGCATCGTGAAGGCGCTCCATGAGCTGCGGTTCGAGCATGTTCACCCAATAACGTCCGCCCTCAGAGGGCGTGATGTCTTTGTAGCGCAGCTTCCGCACGCCGGCCTGCATGTCGTAGAGCGGCACGCAGAAGCGGCTATCGCTCTTGAAAGGAAACAAGCGCTGCTCATCGTGTCCCTTGTAGCTCGTGGGCACCACGACTCCGGGCGTGGGCTGGATTTCAAAGCGATTGCCCTCGCGGTCGATGCGCGTGATGCGGCCCTCGATACAGCCCCGCGTTCCGCGGTCGATGATCGCACCGCGCAGCACGATGTTGCGGCAGTTTCGAAAACCCACGCAGCGATGCCCCGGCGGCATCTGCTGGTCATCGAGATCGAACCAAAACGTCGCGCCGCTCGCGTCGATGACGAAAGGATGCGCCGCATCGCGCTGCATGTTCTCAAACCCCAGCGGGAAGATCGCCTTCGCGCCTTCCCATCGCTCCTGGCCGAAGCGATAATCCCCCGGCGGGATGCGCACCTCACCCGCGCCGCTTTCAAAAGCCTTCATCACCATCGGAATCACTTCTTTGCCTCGCCCACGCTGCGCCTCTTTTTCCGCTTCCGAGAACTGAGGCCCCGCAGGCAGGTCAAAGCTGAAACGATACTCCTCCGGTGCTGGCGACTTCGAGTCTAGGATCGTGCGCTGATGTGGCGAGAGGTGATCGCGAGCATCAACAAAGTGTGGGGCGGCACATGTTGCGAAGACAATGGCGGATAGCAGTGCAAAAATATGATTCATCTAGTGCCCAATTAACGCCACAGTGGTTCGATTTGTTCGGCGTTCCACTTGTCCCAGAGCGCCGACATTTGCTGCAGGCGGGCGGGTTCTTGGGTGGCGAGATTCCGGGTCTCGCTGATGTCATGCGTGAGATCGTAGAGTTGCCACTCCTTGCCATCGCGAATGAGTTTCCAGTCGCCGAGACGCAGGGCGTTCTTTTTGCCAACGCGCCAGAACAACGGACGCTCGGGCAGTTGCGTGGCCTTGCCCGTGAGCATGGGGATGAGGTTGATACCGTCCAACTTTGCTTCGGCTTTGGTCGAAGGCTCTGGAGCTAATGCCCCAGCCACTGTCAACGCGGTCGCGGTAGCGTCGATGGACGCCACCGGCGCCTCCACCACCTGACCGGCGTTGATGTGATTCTTCCACGAGGCGATGAAGGGCACGCGAATGCCGCCATCCCAGAGTTCGCCTTTGCCTCCGCGCAACGGAGCATTGCTGGAGGTGAGTTCTTGGGTGGGGCCGCCGTTGTCGCTGAGGAAAACGACGAGCGTGTTCTCTTCGATGCCGCTGTCACGGAGTTGCGTGAGCACCTTGCCCACGCTGTCATCGAGATGCGCGAGCATGGCGGCGAAGATGCGGCGCTGGATGTCTTCGATGTGCGCGAACTTCTTCAGGTAATCGTCAGTGGCCTGCATGGGGCTGTGGACGGCGTTGTAGGCGAGAT
>JBIKIA010000274.1:0-6569 GCA_044361885.1 Prosthecobacter sp.
CTTCCGCTACATCGCCTGGGAAGGCGGCGAAGAGTTGCTCTACGACCTGCGTACGGATGCGGATGAGCTTCATAACCTCGCGAAGCAACCCGCCCAGGCCGAGCGCATGGAGCGGATGCGCCAGCGACTCGCGGCGCATTTGAAGAGTGTGGTTGAGTTCTCTGGACTCAGGTGAATGCAAGGCGGTGATGGCCGCTGCGTTTGCTGTGAATCATGAAACTGCTTTTGCTACTCGCTTGTCTCGTCACCCCGCTCTTGGCGGAGGAACATCCGGTCCTCGCGGCACCGGATTTTAAGTCGCCGCTGGATTCAGCGTGGAAGATCGCGCATGGCACGTATGAGCCGAAGGACGGGGTGCTGGTATGTGCGGAAAAGGCGGAGAACAAGCATGTGGCGGTGCTTTGGCATCAGGTCGGATGGAACACGGGCGTGATCGAGTGCGAGTTCCGACTCGATGGCTCCAAAATCCTCATCATTGGCTGCGATGGCGAGGGGCCGAAAGGCCTCACGCACATTGGTCGCTTCGTGATTTCTCCAAAGCAGATCAGCATCGCCGAGGACAGCGTCAAACCCAGCCACACCGTAGCCAAGTTGTCCGCTGATTTGAAATCCGGCATGTGGCACAAAATGCGCCTTGAATGGGAAGGTGACCAAATCGCCATCCAGCTCAATGAGCTGGTACTGCAAGCCCAGCACACCTTCTTCGCCACGCCGAAGACGCGGAGTTGGATCGCCGTCGGCGGCCAGACAGCCTCGATTCGTGCACTGAAGATCAGCGGCAAGCCTTGAACCCATGAAACGCTTCCTCTTTGCCCTCCTAGCCCTCAGCGGCGCTTTGCAAGCCGCACCGCCGAACTTTTTGCTCATCTTCGCGGATGATCATGGGTATGGCGATGTCTCGGCTTATCACGAGTCGGATGTGCACACGCCGAACATCGACCGCATCGGCCAGGAAGGCCTGCTTTTCACGGCGATGCGGGCGAACTGCACAGTGTGCTCGCCTTCGCGTGCGGCGCTGCTCACGGGGCGCTACGCGGATCGTGTCGGCGTTCCAGGAGTGATCCGCACGAAGCCGGAGGACTCGTGGGGCTACTTCAATCCAGGTGTGCCGACGATCGCGGATGAACTGAAAAAAGTGGGCTATCACACCGGCATCATCGGCAAGTGGCATCTCGGGCTCGAATCGCCGAACACGCCGAATGAGCGCGGCTTTGACCACTTCCACGGCTTTCTCGGCGACATGATGGACAGCTACACGACGCATCTGCGCCACGGGAACAACTACATGCGGTTCAACACCGATGTCATCGATCCGAAAGGTCATGCGACGGACATCTTCACCGACTGGGCGGGCGATTACCTGCGCGAGCGGGCGAAGTCGAAAGGCAAGCCGTTCTTCCTTTATCTCGCTTACAATGCGCCGCATTTCCCCATCGAACCACCCGCGGAATGGCTGGCGAAGGTGAAAGCGCGTGCGCCGCAGCTCGATGAAAAGCGGGCGATGAATGTGGCCTTCGTCGAGCACCTGGATAATCGCATCGGGCAAGTGCTGGCCGTGCTCAAGGAGACGGGTTTGGATGAAAACACCGTCGTCGTTTTCAGTGCGGACAACGGCGGCTCCGTGCCCCATGCGCAGAACAATGACCCTTGGCGCGGAGGCAAGCAGGATCACTACGACGGCGGCCTGCGTGTGCCGTTTTTGATGCGCTGGCCTGCGCAAATCAAGCCCGGTAGCCGCAGCGATTACCAGGGACTGAACTTCGACCTCTTCCCCACTTTCCTCGAACTCGCCGGAGCCAAACTTTCGCCCGAACTCAATGCGGTGAGCCTCGTGCCGATTCTGAAAGGCGGCACGATCACATCACCGCGTGAGCTTTACTTTGTCCGTCGAGAAGGAAACCGAAACTACGGCGGCAAGAACTACGAAGCGCTCATTCGCGGTGACTGGAAGCTGATGCAAAACAACCCCTACAGCCCGCTGGAACTCTACAACCTCAAGAATGATCCGCAGGAGAAGACGAACGTCGCCACGAAGGCCCCAAAGGTCTTCAACGAGATGGCCGAGGCACTGAGGAAACATGTCCAGCGCGGTGGCAGCACGCCATGGCAGAAGCCGTGACGCTTCGAGAACATGTCCGGTAAAACAATCGTGTTTGCGTTCCCTCTGGAGGCGGTGTCGTCTTGGGCACTGTTATCCTATGCGCCACCTTCTTCTCCTGCTCTTCCTTTTGGGCAGCGCTTATGCCGCCGAAAAGCCCTTCACCATGCTCACCGACGAGCTCCTCGCGAAGCTCCCCGAAGCCCAACGAGCCGAGTGGACCGCCTACATCGACAAATCGCGTGCCTTTGCCGTCAATGAGCACCGCATTCTCGATGCAGAACGCACCAAGGCCGAGGCCAAGCCCGCGCCGGGCAATCGCGCCGAGTTTGAGTTCGATAGCGACACGCCCGCCGAGTGGTTCGCCAGCGCGGAGAATCAAAAGCTCGCCGAGATCGTCATCAGCTACCAGACGCCGACCGGTGGCTGGTCGAAGGCGGTCGATTACACGAAAGGCCCGCGCCAGCCCGGCACGCACTGGACCTCTCAAACCGGCGACGCCTGGCACTACTGCGGCACCTTTGACAACCGCACCACGACCGAGCAGATCAAGTTCCTCGCCGGTGTCTTCACCGCCACGAAACGCGACGATGTGAAGGCCGCGCTGATGAAGGGCCTCGACTACCTTTTCGCCGCGCAGTATCCAAACGGCGGCTGGCCTCAAAACTACCCCGTCGAGCGCGGCTACCACGAGGCCATCACGCTCAATGACGACGCCATGGTGCACATCCTCGAGGTGCTGCACGACCTCGCCGAGGGCGACAACCACTTCGCCTTCGCCGATGACGCGCTGAAGCAGCGGGCGCAGGCCGCCTTCGACAAAGGCATCGCCAACATCGCCGCCATGCAGGTCCGCATCGACGGCCAGCCCACTGTCTGGTGTGCGCAGCATCATCCGCTCACGCTCGAGCCCGTCAAAGCCCGAGCCAAAGAGCCGCCGTCCCTCAGCGGCGGTGAATCCGCGAACCTCATGAAGTTCCTCATGCGCAGCGGCCCCGCCACGCCCGAGGTCGTCGCCATGATCGAGGCCGCCCTGAAGTGGTTCGACGCCCACCGCCTCACCGGCCTGCGCAAAACGAAGAACGACAAGGGCAAGACCGACTACATCGCCGACCCCGCCTCCACCGAGGTCCTCTGGGCCCGCTTCTACGACCTCCAAACCGCCAAACCCATCTTCGCCGGAGCCCAGGACGGCATCGTCTATTCCACCTTCCAAGAAATGGCCGCCAAAAACAAAGTCGCCTACGACTTCTTCAGCACCCGCCCCGCCGAACTCCTCGGCAAAGAGCTCCCGCGATGGAAGAAGAGGTTGGAGAAGGGGAAGTGAGAAGATGCCTTTGAGTTGTGGGCAATGCGATAAATTAAGTAAGTCTCAGCCCCGAAATCAAAGCTACTAACTTCAACCGAACAACATGACACGCGAAGCATTTATAGATTCTTTAAAAAAGGTCGTGGGGCCAGAGTTGAATCATCTCCTCACAGAAGCTCCGAATCGGCCAGGCGACTTCGGATGGTTTTGTCGCGAGCATGCCGTCATCACAACTGCTTTAGCTAAAGCCTTCGGTCACAAGTTGGACATTGTTCATGGAGAGGTGTCCATAATTATAGAAACCACCAGTTTTAACACCATCGAGTGCGTCCCGGAGGATAAGCATTGGTGGTGCAAAGGATTAGACCACCAAATTATTGATCTAAGCGCTCGAATGGACTGCTTTAGCCTGAAATGCAAAAGGCATCCTCCAGTGATGAACGAAGGGATCAGCGGTCCTTTGGGCGTTCTAATTACAGACGATCTTGCAGCTCACAAGATCACCTATGACAGACCGTATCTTGTTTACACGCCCATTCGAACTGAGCATGACTCTATTGAAGAGCTGCTCACGACAAAAGCAGTGACTTTTCTCAAAGGTCGCGAACCAGCTCAGATCGCTAGACAGGCTTTTGTACACATCTGTCGATTGCTCACTGGTTCAGCGCGATCTTACATTGGACGCATGAATCAAAGACAATCGCTATTTGATCTTCAAAGCCTTGATGATTCCGCTCAAAATGTCTTTAGATGTCTCAGAGGCACTTTCTCATGAGAATTGCTGGTTCTAAGAGCATAACTTCCGTCATGTGGCCAAAAGGAAACCTGCGGTGAAGCAGCATAACTACTTTGAGTTTCATTCGCATGCGCCACCTCCTCTTCGCTCTTTGCCCTCTGCTCTCCGCTTTCCCTGCGGAGCCGCCGAACATGATTCTCGGCACGCAGGCCATCGGCGGGCGGTATCAGTTCACGCAGGATGAGCCGTTGCTGGAGAGTACGAAGCTCATTGCGGAGCTTGGGTCGGGCATCATGAAGTTCTCGATCTCGAAGCAGGCCTCGTTTGGCAAAACGAAGGCGAATGTGCGCGATGGCAATCCCGGCCTCAAAACACTCGCCGACATCGCTGCGACGGAGCCGACGCATCGCGCGGTGCTCGACATGCCGTTCACGCACTTCTTCATCTGGGCCTATCCCTTCACCACGCATGGCAGCGCAGGCACCTTCAAGCCCGCGGAGCGTGATCTTGAGTATCGCGAGATGTTTGACCTCACAGCCCATCTGCTGCGCACTTACAGCGGCAGCGGCAAAAAGTTCTACCTCGGCCACTGGGAGGGCGACTGGCATCTGCGACCGCACTTTGACCCGAAGCAGCCCTTCCCCGAGCACTTTGGCGAAAACTTCATCGCCTGGCTCAAGGTCCGCCAGCAGGCCATTGACGACGCGAAGCGCGACACGCCGCATCAAAACGTCGAAGTCTGGCACTACACCGAGGCGAACCTCGTCGAGCCCTTCCTCAAAGGCGGCCAGTGCCTCGCCAACGACATCCTCCCGCAGGTGGACGTCGATTTCGTCAGCTACTCCTGCTACGACAGCCTCCAGCGCGGCATCCGCGACGATCTCCACGCCGCGCTCGACCATCTCGAATCCAAGCTGAAGCCCAAGCCCGGCATCCCCGGCAAACGCGTCTTCATCGGCGAATACGGCTTCCCCGCGCAGCGCTATTCACCCGAGGAGCAAAACCGCAAAAGCATCGAGGCCATGATCGCCGCCATCGAATGGGGCTGCCCCTTCGTGCTCTACTGGGAACTCTACGACAACGAAGGCACGCCCGAAACACCCGGCGGCTTTTGGCTCATCAACGAAAAGAACGAGAAGCAGCCCCTCTGGCACACGCATCAGCGCTACTTTGAGTGGGCGAAGAAGCACATCGCCGACTCCCAACAACGCACCGGCAAGCCCATCACCGACGCTGAGTTCCGCGCCGCCGCGCTGGAATATCTGCGTCGATGAACTTCGAATCAGGGGCTGCCAGTTCTATGACGCTCCGACCATTGGAGGATCGAGCTTCGTGACGATGGCATTGCCGCCCTCTGTCACAAGGACAGCCGATTGATTGCACCATCCGTCCTGGCACTCTGCAAAGTGAGCAAAATGGTTGAGAGAATCATGCGTTATCGTGTTTATATATATGCATTCTATCCAGAATATAGAAATGCCATCACCTCGACCAAACAAACGCAAAGTGGTTTCCCCTGTTCAAGACTCAGGTTTCAGCACGCCCAGCCTGGACCGTGCTCTCGCGGTCCTGCGCTGTCTTGGCGGGGCTTCGGGCGGGTTGACGCTTTCGGAGATCGCGGAGCGGCTTGGGCTGTCGGTGAACTTTGTGTATCGCGTCACGCAGTCTCTCGTGGCGCACGGGTATGTGGTGCGGGATGCGGAGAAACGCTTCAGCATCGGGGCACAGATGCTGGCGCTGTGCCAGCCGGTGGTGGATGATGTGCCGCTGGCGGAGGCGGCCTTGCCTGCGATGCGCTGGCTCAGTGAGCAGACGGGCGAGGCGGCGCATCTCGGCATCATCAGCGGTCATGAGGGCATCGTGCTGGAGCGCGTGATCGGGAAGGCGTTGATCAAATTCTATGTGGAGCGCGGCACGCGTTTCCCGCTGCACACCAGCGGTCCGGGCAAGGTGATGCTGGCGTTCATGCCGGAGGTGGAAAGGGATGCGGTGATGGCGGGCATGACGTTTGAGCGCTTTCAGCCTCGGACGATCTCGAGCCGCAAAGCTTTCCTCAAATGCCTCGACGAGGTGCGGCAAACGGGCTGGGCCTTGGATGTGGGCGAGCACTTGGAGGGACATCATTGTCTCGGTGCTCCAATCTTGGGAGCGGATGGAAACGCCATCGCCAGTTTGTGGATCTCGGGACCGAGCCAACGGCTTTCGGAGGAGCGGCTCGCGAAGCTCGCTCCGGTCGTGAAGAAAGCGGGCGCGATGGCCACGGCCGCACTCAACCCCTCCCACTTAAATCTATGAAATCACTGTTTGGTTCGATTTCAGCGACGTTTCCGGCGTTTCCCTTCCTTGCCGGGGCAGCGGAGCCTGATGGCACTGCGTTCTTTGAGTCGCGGGTACGGCCGGTGCTGGTGATGCACTGCTCCGAGTGC
>JBIKIA010000275.1:0-6553 GCA_044361885.1 Prosthecobacter sp.
CGAAATGGCAGGAGCAGCAGCGCGGAGCACTCGCCGCCAGCGAGCCTTTGCGCGATCAGATGGAAGAGCTGAAGTCGCTCGTCGATGGTGGTCAGCAGAACCAGCTCAAGGAGTTTCAAAAGCAGCTCTCCGAAGCCGGTGCCGACCTCGAAGCCAGTCTCGACAAACCTGATCAGGCCAAAAGCCCTGAGCATCTCTACGGTGCTGCCGACAATCTCCGCCAGCGCCTCTCGCGCACCGCCGATGCCGCACGAACCATGGCTGAACAAGCCGCGAATCGTGCGCAGCAGCTCCGCGAGCAGATCGCCCGTCAGGAAAACCCCGCCATCCTTGCGCTGAATGAAGCCCGTGATGCCCTAGCTCAAGCCGCCGCCGAGGCAAAGAAACCGCAGCAGAAGCCGAAAGAAGATCGCAATGGTGACACCGCCCAGGAAAAAGCAGCCAAGGAACTCGCCACCGCTGCCAAGCAACTCGAAGAACAAGCTGCGTTGCGTGAGCAAAACGCCCTCACCAACGACGAATCCGCGCTCGATACCAACCGCGCCAGCCGCGCCGCTGACAAACTCGCCCGCGATGCCGAGCAACCTGCCGCCAGCCAGCCTGAAGCCCTTGCTCAAGCCCAACAAAAAGCCGAGCAACTCCGCGACGCCGTCCGCGCCCTCGAGGCCGATGCACTCGCGCAAACTGCCATGAAGGCCAGCGAAGAGGCTGCCTTTAACTCGGACAAACCTGCTGACAGCCCCGCCGCTCAAGACGCACGCGCCGCCGCCGAAGCCCTGAAGCAACTGCCCGACGCACTGCGCAAAATGAAGCAGCCAGATCCTCAGGCCGCGCAGGCCTCTCAGCAGCTCGCGCAAAAAGCCCAGCAGGCCTCCGATCAATCCCGCAATGCCGCCGAGCAGCTCCAGAACCTCGCCAAGCAGGCCGCGATTCAGCCGCCGAGCCAGCCCTTGAACACCCAGCCTGCGCAGCAGGCTGCTGATCAGGCCCGCCAGCAGGCCAGCGAGATCGCCCAGCAGCTCGCCGCTCAGACCGAGGCGGCACGCGAGACGCTCGCCCAGCTCACGCCGAAGGTCAGCGACATGATGAAAGCCGTGGCGCAGGATTTGAAGGAAACGCAGAAGGACACCCAGGCCGCCGCCGCCGAAGCCCAGGCGCAGAAGCCCGTCGCCGAAGTTGCCGAGAAAGCCGCCGGTCTCGAAGGTGAAGCCGCTGAGAACGCTGAGAAGATGGAGTCACTCCAGGCCGCGCTACGCCAGGAGGCCAATGCCGCCGATCTTCAGAATCAAACGCAGCGCCAGATGTCCCGCACCGCCGATGCCGCCCTCGCCCAGATGAAGCAGAGCCAGCCGCAGATGGCGCAGAATTTGAAACAGGCCGCCCAGGCCCAGCAAAGCCAGCCGCAGGCCCAGGCACTCAATCAAGCCGCCCAGGCCCAACAACAAGCGGCTCAAGCACTCGACCAGCTCGCGCAGAACATGGCCAAGGCCGAATCAGGCCAGGAACTCAGCGCACAGGAACTCGCCGATGCGGGCAAGATGGAGCAGGAACTTGGCGTCAAAGAACCGCTCGATGAAGCCTACGCCCGTGCCCAGGCACTCGCCCAGATGGCGCAGGACGCTCAGCAGGACCCCGGCAAGGTGCTTGCCGAACTTGAAAAGGAACTGCCGAAGAATGCCGCCATGCAGAAAGCGCTCGCTGAGTTGGGCAAACAAACCGCGCAGGCCAGCGAACAGGCCGTCGCCTCCGAAGCGCAACAGCCGGTGAATATGGGGCTCGCCACCGAGCAGGCCGCCAGTGATTTGAACCGCGTGGCCCGTCATCAGCAGCGCCTCGGCCAGGAAGAAGCCGCCCAACAAACTTCGAAAGCCGCTCAGCAGCTCCAAGCACAGGCCTCCGCCGCGCGCTCGACTCCCTCCGCTCCCGGCCAGCCCGCGCCGCCCACGCCGAAGCCCGTCGGTGCCGAGTCACTCGCCCCAGCCGCGCAGGCAGCCAAGGCCGCCGAAGCCACCGCAGCCGCCACGCCGCCCGCCATGACCGCGCATCCGCTTGAGACAGTGCAGGCCGCCTTCCTCGCCCAGGCGCTGGATCAGCTTGATGCGCAGCTTCATCCCATGCAGGCCCAGAACGGCCAGCCCCAGCCAAACGGTCAGCAGCAACAGCAGGGCCAGGGACAACAGCCCGGCCAGCAGCAGTCTGCAAAGCAGAGCCTTTCCCAAGCCCAGCAGAGCCAGCAGCAGCAGATGGCTGATCAGCGGAATCAAGGCCAGACCCCCGGTTCCCAGCAGCCCGGTCAGCCCCAGATGGCGCAGAATCAGCAGCCAGGTCAGCAGCAGCAATCCCAGTCCACCACCCAGAGCAAAGAAGGCGGCGACCTCCAGGCCATGCTCAAGGATGGCGTGCTCGGCACCGAGATGATCCTCGTCAAAGGCGACTGGGGCCACCTCCCCAGCAAGATGGCCGAAGACCTCACCGAAGCCACACGCACCGAAGCCGCCCCCGAATACCGCGCCGCCATCGAGAGCTATTACAAAGCCATCGCCACGAAGGCGCGGAAGTAAAAAATAAGGACCTAAGACCATTCTCGCCAAACATTCCCCAATCTACGACAGGGGCCTCATTCCTTGGCTTTCTTCACCTTGAAGATGACGATCTCGGCGTCGTTGTCCTGCTTTGTGCCGGGCGTGCTGCGACCGTTGGCGATGCTGCCTTCGAGTTGCTTCGTGAGTCGGGCGACGATGTCGGGGTGCATGGCGCTGAGGTTTTTGGTTTCGGCGATGTCGGTGCCGAGATCGTAGAGCTGCACGGCGGGCAGGCCTTGTTTAGTGGCATCAGCATCGCTCGGCTTTCCCCAGCCGCCGGAACCGGGGCAGAGGCAGAGTTTCCATTGTCCCTCGCGCACAGCGAAGCGGCCGTTGATGCTGTGGTGGACGACGCTTTGACGAAGCGATGCGCTTTCCGTGCCGAGCAGTGCAGGGAGCAGACTCACGCTGTCTTCAGCGGCGTTGTCTGGCAATTTCACGCCAAGAATTTCGGCGCAGGTGGCCATGAAGTCGGTGTGGCAGATGAGCTGGGCGTTTTGTGAGCCTGCTTTCACCTTTCCAGGCCAGCGTACGAAAAACGGCACGCGATGTCCGCCGTCCCAGATGTCCGCTTTGTAGCCGCGAAACAGCGCACTGGCGAAGTGGCCTGTCTTTTCTAGCTTGCTCGTGCCAGCGGCAGGCGAGCAACCATTGTCGGCGGTGAAGAAGACGAGTGTGTTGTCCGCGAGGCCGGCCTGATCGAGCGCGGTGAGCACCTCGCCGACGATGGCATCGGTCATCATGACGAAGTCGCCGTAGTCACCGAGACCGCTCTTTCCCTGCCACTCCGGCGTGGGCAGGATGGGCGTGTGTGGCGAGGTGAGCGGCAGGTAGAGAAAGAAAGGCTTGCCTGCTTTCGCATCCGCCGCGCGTTCCTGCACATAGTTCACGGCTCGCTTCCAAAGACGCGGCAGCATGGTGGCGGGCTCGATGGTTTCGATGACACGATCTCCCTCGATCAAGGCGGACATGGTGCGTGCGTTTGAGCAGCCCCAGTAGAGATCAAAGCCACGCGTCACCGGTCCGCCAATGATCTCCGCGCCGACGGGCAGCCCGGCCCTGCCCATGCCTTTTTTCTTGTCGCCCTTCGCCGCTGGACTCTTGGATTGAAAACCGAGGTGCCATTTGCCGATGCAGGCCGTGGCGTAGCCTTGCGCCTTGAGCAAGCTGGCCACGGTGAGGCGTGCGGATGCGATGAGAGGCTCATCATTGCCACCATCGAGTACGCCCGCTTGCAAGCGCGTTCGCCACGCGTAGCGCCCGGTGAGCAGGCCGTAGCGCGTGGGCGTGCAGACGGACGATCCGCTGTGCGCATCCGTAAAGGTCATGCCCTGTGCCGCGAGCTTGTCGAGATGCGGCGTGGCGATCTTCCCACGTTGCGGATTCAGGCACTGCACATCGCCGTAACCGAGGTCATCGGCGAGGATGTAGATGATGTTGGGTTTTGCTGCACCCTCCTTCGCCAAGGCTACAGAGGACAAGAAGAGCGAAGGGCTGAGACCCAAGAGGAATGCGTAGAAGGCGTGTTTCATCGTTCACTCGGCTTTCTTCTTCGCCTTGCCCTTGGCGGGCTTTTTGGCACCACGTTGATTCATCGGTAGCAGGGCACCGCCGCGTGCATTCATCTCGGCATCACAGAGGGCGCGCATTCCCTTCAAAGTCTCGGCCTGAGCGGGATCGGTAGCGAGGTTCTTCAGTTCATCGCGGTCGGTTTGCAGATCGTGCAGGAACTCAAAGACGGGCTGCTGGTCGAAGTAGCGCGCATAGACATAGCGCTGGTCGCGAATGCCCTCCCACGTCAGCGTCGGAGCGAGATCGACGTGCTCGCAGAAGAAGTGGGTGCGCCAGGGTTTGTCGCTGCCTTTGCCTTCGATCAGTGTGGAGAGACTGCGGCCTTCATAAGCAGCAGGACGTTTGACGCCTGCCCAGTCGAGGAAGGTCGGGGCGAGGTCGGCATTCAGCACGAGATCATCGCAGACTTTGCCGCGCTTTTCGCTCGGTAAACGCGGATCATAGATGACCATCGGCACGCGCAGCGCCTCCTCGTAGTGCGACCATTTGCCCTGAAAGCCGCGATCGCCGAGGTAGTAGCCGTTGTCGGCGGAATAAACGATGATCGTGTTGTCGGCGAGCCCGGATTCCTTCAGCGCGGCAAGCACGCGCGAGATGGCTTTGTCGATGCCGCTGATCATGCGATAGTAGGCGCGCACGTTCGTCTCATACTTATCCGGCGTGTCGTAGCCCCAGAAGAAGCGCTCGCGATTGATGCTGTCTTTGAGGAACTGCGGATGCGCGTCAAAGATGGCCGCATCGCCAAGGCGTGGCGGCGGGATGCTGCGGTCCTCATACATGCCATCGACAGACGGCGGCCACGGATACAAGCCGATGCCGGGGCGATGATCGTTATCCTCAGCATGAGCGGCGTTGAACCACAGATTGAGGCAGAAGGGCTTGTCCTTCGGCTGTGACTTGATGAAGTCGATGCCGCGATCACACACGATGTCGGTTTCATGCCGCTTCGAGCCATCCGGCATCGTCTTGAAGTAAGGGTTGCGCGTGATGGCCTCGTATTCGTCGTAGTGTTCCTCGGGCTTGAATCCCGGCGGCGCAATCATGTGCCATTTGCCGTAATGCCCGGTGCGATAGCCCGCCTGTCGCAGCACTTCGGGGAACATCGTGGTCAAGGATTCTGGCAGCACCTGTGGCACCGCATCACGTTTCCCATGCGTGCGCGCCCACTGGCTGGTCAGCACCACCGCGCGGCTCACCCAGCACACGGCAGTGGTCACATGCGCATTGCTGAAGCGCACACCATCGGCGGCGAGGCGATCAATCGTCGGCGTCTGAATGATAGGATGTCCGGCGCAGCTCAGCGTGTCGTAACGCTGATCGTCTGCGAAGAGGAAGAGGATATTAGGCTCCGCAGCTTGGGTATGGCCACCGAGGGCGCAGAGGAAAAGCGTGAGGGCGAGTAGTCGCATGAAGGGAAGGATCAATTTGTGTAATCAGCGCCGCTGAGGCTCTTGAGCACGGAGTCCTGCCACTCTCGGAGCTTGGTTTGCAACGTTTCGGCGATGGCGGGCTGCTCTTTAATGAGGCTGGTTTTCTCGGCGGGATCGGATTGGAGGTCGAAGAGTTCGAACGTGGCATCGCCTGCTTTTTTCTCGAGGATGACGAGCTTGAAGTGACCGTCGATGATGGCGCGGGGGCCGAGGTAGTCGGCGTCGGCGATGGTGGGATGATGGAAGTTCGTGAAGTCACGCGTGGCTTTGCCGCCCATTTTTTTGGCGAGCGGCGTGGTGCCTTGTTGCAGCTCGGGGTCGATGTATGGCTCGCCTTTGGATTTGCCGATGTTGCATTCCCAAAAATAGAGCGGCTTGGCGCGCTCGGTCATTATGCCATCGATCTGCGGTGTGAGGTCGATGCCGTCGATGGGGCGATCTGGCAGCGGCTGGCCAGTGATGGCGGCGAGCGTGGGCAGGAGGTCGCTGGTGGTGGCGCGGACTTTGGTGGTGCGCGGCTGCGGAATGCGCGCGGGCCACTCGATGAGGCCGGGGACGAGTGTGCCGCCTTCATAGACCTGGCCTTTCACGCCACGATGCGGAAAGCCGAGCGCGGCATCGGGCGAGGTGCCGTTGTCGCCACAGTAAAAGAGCAGCGTGTTGTCGCGCAGGCCTTGCTTGGCGAGATGTTTTCTCAACGTACCAATCGCGCGGTCCATGGCGGTGATCTCGGCGTAGCGCTCGCGCAGCACCTCGCCCTGCGGGCGCTTGGTGCCGCCGCCGGTTTCGTTTGAGGTGAGTTTGACCAACTTTGTGTATTTCGCGGGCAGGTCGTCATAGAGCGCGAGATCCTGTGGCAGGCCGCTGTAGGGCTCATGCGGCGAGCCGAACCACACGACGGTGAAGAAGGGCTTGCCGGATTTTTTCGCGCTGCCGATGAAGCGGATCGCTTCGTCGATGAGGATCGCG
>JBIKIA010000732.1:0-2592 GCA_044361885.1 Prosthecobacter sp.
AAAGGCTGGTGGCGACGCCGGTGAGGAGCTTGGCGTCGAGGCAGTTTTGCAGGCCGCGGAGGGTGCGGTTGAGGACGTCTTTGTTGCCACGGCGTTCGTCGCTGACGGTGCTGTTACCTTCGACGCTGATGAGCGGGGTGACGTTGCCGAGCTTGCGAAGGGCGGTGGCGACTTTTTCGGTGATAAACTGGCCGTTGGTGAAGATCTGGAAGTAGCAGTCGGGGTGATTGGCGAGGAAGTCGAAGAGCTCCGGGTGCATGAAGGGCTCGCCGCCGAGGATGCCGAAGAAGGAGTTGCCGTGCTTTTTGGCGTCGTTCACGATCTTGTTGAGTTCGTCGAGCTTGATGGCCTCACGTGGTTTATCGACATCGACCCAGCAGCCCTGGCAGCGGAGGTTGCAGGAGTTTAAAATGGAGACGTAGAGGAAGGGCGGGAAGAACTGGCCCTTTTCCATGCGCTGCTTGAAGAGCATGACGGAGCGCGCGCCTTTAAAACCGAAGTTCCAACCGACTTTGGCGAGGCAGAGCGGATCGACGGTGCGGAGGATGCGCGAGGTGAGGGAAAAAATCATGGGGGGACGAAGAGTGACAGGAGCGGAGAGCGGCGGCAAGTGCGTGTTCTGAACGGATGTGAAAGGATGTGGCTTGCTGTGAAGCGAGAGTTCGTCGTATGAAACGTGCGAATGACTTCTTTTGCCGCCACAATGCTGCTCGCCCGCACCCATGGGCGCGCTTTCAGGCATCAGGTGGAGGAGCTGCTGACGCAGAGCCGGCTGATGGTGGCGACGATCAGCGGCTTTCTTTTGCTCTACAGCGTGGCGGCCTACATCCTTGTCTCACGCGGGCTGGGTTTCATCCACAAGACGCCGCTCTTTGGTCCGCTGCTGACGGAGCGGCTGGTGTATCTGCTGTTCTTTTTCTTCTTCGTGATGCTGGTGATCTCAAATGCGACGATCACGGGCATGGGACTCTTTCGCCGCAAGGATATGGAGTGGCAGGTGGCGCTGCCGCTGCCACAGCGGAGTCTGGTGATGTGGAAGACGCTGGAAGGGATGATGCTGGCGAGCTGGGGACTCATCGTGCTCAGCGCACCGATCCTGCTGGCTCTCGGGCAGCTTTTTCACAGCGGGCCGATGTTTTACCTGCTCGGACTTCCGGCTCTGCTCTGCCTGGTGACCATCTCGGCCAATGTCTCGACGTGGGCGCTGCTGCTGCTGGTGAGATATGCGCGGCCCTGGTGGTGGCGGGTGGTGATCGCGCTGGCTGTGGGGCTGCTGGCGGTGGCCTTTCAGCGCTACTGGATCGATGCGCCCGAGTCCGGGAAGGGTGCAGATATTGTGGCGAGTCTGCACGATGTGCTGCGTCATACGGAGGTCTGCATGCATCCGATGCTGCCGAGCTCGTGGGTGGCGGAGGCGCTCTTTGCTTCCAGCCGCAGACTGGATGGTCAGGCGATCTTTTTCCTGCTGACACTGCTGGCGAATGCGCTCTTTGCGCTCGTGATCACGGCACGGCTTGCGGCCGTGATGTTCTACCCGGCGTGGCATCGGGTGATGACAGCCGCCCCCGAGGCTCAGGCTCGTGCAGGAGAGCTGGCTTGGTTCCGGCAAAAGAGCCCGAAGGCTGGTGGCGATGTCTGGCGGCGCATGCTGAGGCTCGACCGCGCTTCCCATGCACTGCTGACGAAAGATGTGCGCACCTTTCTCCGCGAGCCTACTCAATGGGGGCAATGTCTGCTGATCTTTGGGATGCTTCTCATGTACAGCTCGAATCTGCGCCACCTCGGCTACGATTTGCAGAACCCGTTTTGGACGCTGGTCATCAGTCATCTGAACCTGCTCGTCTGCTGCCTTGCCCTGTCCACGCTGACGACACGCTTCGTCTTCCCGCAGTTCAGCATGGAGGGGCAGCGGCTTTGGATACTCGGGCTTTCTCCCCTGCCACTGGAGAGAGTGATGAGTCTGAAGCTGCGCCTCATCGCCGGGGTGCTCGCCCTGCTGACCACGCTGCTCGTCGTGATGTCCAGTGTCTCGCTTCAACTGCCACTGAGGCGCGCGGTATTCTTCTGCGGAGCGGTGATTTTGCAAAGCTATGGCCTGACAGCAATGGCACTGTCGCTCGGGGCACTGCTGCCCAATTTCCGCGAGCCCAACCCCGCCCGTGTGATCTCAGGTTTCGGGGGCACCCTTTGCCTGATCGGCAGTTTTCTTTATATTTTGGGCAGTGCGGCGGCTTTGGCACTTCCTGATGCCGTGGCCTGGCGGGCGGATTTGCACAAAATGCCCCTGACTCCGGGGGAGGTCATGCAGGGCGAGTGTGCGGCCTTGGGATTCGTAACCTTTCTGACGATAGTGTTCGGAGGAATACCTTGGTGGCTCGCGAAAAAGAAGACGAAAAATCTGGATTATCTAAGGGATCTGTAATATTCATATCGCTAAATCTAAAAAAGCGATACCTATGTCCCGTCGAACAGCCTCTCCCGTCGCTCCCTCCTCCTCCACTGCCGTCGCGGTTCCCGAGGAAAACGTACTCCGCTTCGATGAAGCACCGGAGTTTTCCTACCGCCAGCACGACGATGACACGATGGACGACA
>JBIKIA010000501.1:0-3923 GCA_044361885.1 Prosthecobacter sp.
AGGTGCGCGAGGCCCAGCATCGTCTCGCCGCCCTCCGTGCGCAGCAGGAAGAAGTGGAGCGCCAGAAGCAGATCCTCGAAGGCCTGCGTCAGAAGCAGGAGCGCTTTGTCTCTGGCAAAAAGGAAGTCACCGACAAGCTCGAGCGCGCCCTGCGCTCCATCATGGAAGAGCTGGAAGACACCCGCCGTCGGGTGGAGGACCTCGCCGTCACCCAGAAAGACTTCGAAGACCGGCTCGACGATCTCAAAACCTACCTGCCCGAACGCTGGCAGCGCAGCCAGCTCGACCACGAACTCGACCGTGCGCTTGATTCTCTCAATGAGGCCGAGACCAGCTATGAAAAAGGCGTCCGTCGTCTCATGCAGCATCGCCCAGCTCAGGCCGAAGCCGCTGTCATCTCCCCGATCCACAGCGCCATGACGGCACAAGAAGAGGCCGCTGAAGTCCAAGCTGCAGGTGAAGTGCTTTTTGCCTCCGGTAATAAAGACGATCTCCTCACCTGGGTTCGCCGAGGTTTCGCCTTCAATGCCGCTCTCATCGCCACGCTCGTCGTGCTGCTGATCATCGCCCGTCTGATGTTCTGATCCCGCTCCAAACGCTCCCGCCATGAACAAAAAAGTACGCACTCCACGCCCGCGCTATGCCTCGGATCTTCTGGCGCAGCCGCTCCCCAGCGCCAAGCCCTCGAAAACACACATGAGGCAGCTCGAAACCCGCTCTCGCGAACTGGAAGACGAGATCGAACGCCTCGAATGCACCATCGCCTCTGCGCCAGTGGCCATGCGCCAGCGCCGCCTCGCCACCCGGAATACCCTTCCGGCCCCCGAGCCCGTCTTTTCCAAAACCAAACGACAGACCATCGGTATCCCACTCGTGCAGCGCCGTGCTCGCCAGAAGAAACGCGTCGGCAAGCTCGTGGAACTCGTCATCGTCTTCGGTGTCCTCGCCGCTGCCGTGGGATGGATGAACCAGTATTTCCACTGGTGGGGTTGAAGGGTTGAGTTGTTTTTGTCAGGGCGGGGTTGGCCGATGCTTGTGCAAGGTCAGCCCCGCCTTGTCATTTTCAGCGGAGACGCTAAGAGTCGCGCCCCGTGCCGCGTGATGCTGTGCGTATGCTCTCCGATCCCTTCCTCCACATGACTCCTGCCGCCTCGATCCCGACTGAACACACCGAAGAAATCAACGCCCGCATTCTGGCTGTCAGTGAGGACCGTGTGAAAGGCTTCCATCAGCATCCCTTTCAATTCATCGCTGAGGAAAGTGGCCTCCCCTTCGACACCGTGGTGGAGCGCATCCGCGCCATGCTGGCCGCTGGCGTCATCCGCCGCGTCCGTCAGACCTTGCTTGCGAACAAACTCGCCGAAGGTGCCCTCATCGCCTGGAAGGTCCCGACGGAGAAACTTGAGGGAGCCTTCGAGTTCCTCTTCAAACAAGACCCCTTCAGCGGCCACGTCGTCCTCCGCAGCACCGACCGCGAAGTCAGCGGCAGTGACTTCCGCCTCTGGACCACCCTGAAAGTCCCCCAAGACCGCGCCATCAACGACCACTGCGACGTGCTGAAGCGCCTCATCGGTGCCGAGGATTATTACACCATGCAGGCCCACGGCATCTTCGCCCTCGGTGTCGGCCACGTCCGCCGCAAGAGCATGGAGCCCGGTGAAAAGGCCGACGAGCCCGCCGTCATGATGACCACCAACATCGCCGACCTCGATGCCGAAGAATGGAACGTCCTGCTCCACCTCAAAGGTGACCTTTCCGCCGATGAAATCGGCCCCGAGCCCTGGGCTGGCCGCGCGAAAGATGCAGGCGTCTCCATGGAGAAATTCTGCGAAGTCGCCAAACGCCTGGATGCCAAAGGCGTCATCGGCCGCTTCTCCACCTTCCTGGAGCACGTCAAACCGAGCGCCAGTGGCGTCCGCGTCACCCGCTTCAATGCCCTCTTCCATTGGAAAGTCCCCAAAGGCATGGAAGAACGCGCAGGCGGCGAAGTCGGGCGTCACCCCATCATGACCCACGCCTACTGGCGTGAAGGCGGCGAGCGCTTCGCCAACGTCAACATCATGGGCGTCATCCACGGCACCGACAAAGAAACCGTCCTTGCCCACAAAGCCGCCATCGACAAGCACCTCGTCGATGTCGGCATCCCACTCGAATACACGAACGTCTTCTGGGGTGGCCGCAGCGAGATCAAGCCCAGCGAGATTAGCCCCATCGTCTTCAAAGAATGGCACGCCAAGTGGGCGGATGTGGCCGGACCGGTGATCTGAGGCGCAAATCCCTGTCGAAACAGCGACCCGAGCGGGCTTGTGAAATTTTTCACAAACCCGCTTGCCGCTCCCTGCCGTAGCTGAATACTGCCCCCAGCGAACCCCTCCCTCATGGCGATCACTTATCTCCCCGGCAAAGAGCCTCATTCCCGTGAAAAACGGCTGATCTTCAAGAACATCGACCGCACGGGCTACACCCCGTCCATCGACAGCTTCCTCGCCGATGGCGGTTACGAGCAGCTCAAAATCGCCCTCAAGATGGAGCGCAGCGCCATCACCAACGAAGTCAAAGCCAGCGGCCTGCGCGGACGTGGCGGTGCGGGCTTCCCCACCGGTGTGAAGTGGGGCTTCATCCCGCCCACGAACACCAAGCCCGTCTATATCATTTGCAATGCCGATGAATCCGAGCCCGGCACCTTCAAAGACCGCTACATCCTGCATCAGGACCCGCATCAGCTCCTCGAAGGCATGATCATCGCCTGCTTCGCCGTGAACGCGAAGCTCGGCTACATCTACATCCGCGAGGAGTTCCCCCAGGCCGCCATCATCGTCGAGAAAGCCATCGCCGAAGCCCACGCGAAGGGTTTCCTCGGTAAAAACATCCAAGGCAGCGGCTTCGACTGTGAAATCTACGTCCACCGCGGTGCAGGTGCCTACATCTGCGGTGAAGAGACCGGCCTCATCGAGTCCCTCGAAGGCAAGCGCCCCTACCCGCGCATCAAGCCGCCCTACTTCCCCGCCGCGCTCGGCCTCTACATGAGCCCGACCATCGTCAACAACGTAGAGTCCCTCTGCCATGTGAAGCACATCATCCAGATGGGCGGCGCGGAATACGCGAAGCTCGGCACAGTAAACAACACCGGCACCCGCATCCTTTGCGTCTCAGGCGATGTCGTGAAGCCCGGCTACTACGAAGTGGAAGTCGGCAAAGTCACCATGGGTGAAGTCATCGACGTCCTTTGTGGTGGGCTGAAACCGGGCCGCAAGCTCAAGGCCATCATCCCCGGCGGCAGTTCCTCGAAAGTCCTGCGTGCCGATGAGAAATTCAAACTCAAGGACGGGCGCGAGATCGGCATCATGGACATCCCCATGGACTTCGATACCATGGCCCAGTGCGGCACCATGGCCGGCTCCGGCGGCGTCATCATCATGGATGACTCCCGCAGCATGACCTGGGTCATCAACAACCTGAACAACTTCTACGCCCACGAATCCTGCGGCCAATGCACCCCATGCCGCGAAGGCAGTCTCTGGATGAAAAAGATCAGCGACCGCATGGTCGGCGGCAATGCCAGCCCCGATGACGTGGACACCCTGGAAACCGTCGCCAATCAGATCGAAGGTAAGACCATCTGCGCCTTTGGCGAAGCCGCCTCCTGGCCCACCCAGAGCTTCATCAAAAAGTTCCGTGACGAACTCAAAGGCGACTGCAAAGCTGAACTCACCGGAGCCATCGTCTCCGACGAGGGGAAAGTCGCCGCCGCCAGTCTGAAGGCCTGATCCCCTCCAAGAGGGAGCCCGTCCTTGTCTGACTTCGGAGATACCGACCTGAGAAACGGAGCCGTGGAACACGGCTCCGAACCATGCCACATCGGTCTCTCGACAGGAGCGTCATCCTGTCCGAAATTCGCCACTTCCCCTCGGGAAAGTGGGTGT
>JBIKIA010000524.1:0-3817 GCA_044361885.1 Prosthecobacter sp.
CAGGCGAGGAAGTACAAGCCGCCCTGATGCATGCGCACGATGCGGTAGGGAGCACGCGCCGTCATGACACCCGCATGAGCGATTCGATGCGTGCCCAAAGTGCCGCACACCGGCGCACCACGCAGCCAGGCACGTGTATCACGCTCCGAGGCCCGCACCACGCGGAACTCCGTGCCCGGCCCGTGCGTGTGGGTTTCGGATAGCTCTTGGATGGCAGCTTTGGCGTGCATTGAAGAAGGTTTGCGGTTGTTTGCCGTTGTTGGCGGTGGTTTGCAATGGTTTACCAAACAACTGCAAACGCGCGAAGCGCCAACCATCGTAATCAACCGCAAACTCATCACCGCCATGCCCAATCCCTGGACCGGAATCGGAAATCCCTACACGAAGCAGGAAGTCATCGACCGCCTCAACGCCACCCTGGCCAAAGGTGAACCCATCATTGCCGCAGGAGCGGGCACGGGCATCAGCGCGAAATTCATCGAGAAGGGCGGCGCGGACCTCATCATCATTTATAATAGCGGCCGTTTCCGCATGATGGGCCACGGCAGCACGTGCGGACTCATGGCCTATGGAGATGCCAATGCCATTGCCATGGAGATCGGCGAATACGAAGTCCTGCCCGTGGTGAAAGAGATCCCCGTCGTCTGTGGCGTGCATGCCACAGATCCGCGCCGCCGCATGTGGCACTGGCTGGGCCGGGTGAAGGAGATGGGCTTCTCGGGAGTGAACAACTTCCCCACCCACACTATCGTGGACGGTCACTTCCGCGGTGTACTGGAGGAGACGGGCATGAGCGTGCAGAAGGAATTTGAAATGGTCGGCCTCGCCTCCCGCATGGACCTTTTCAGCATCGTCTATGTGGCGACACCGGAGGAAGCCATCCAGATGGCCAAGAACGGCGCGGATGCCGTGATCGCCCACGTCGGCACCACTGTTGGCGGCAGCATCGGCGTGGTGAATGCCGTGGTGGACTGGGATCACACCGTCAAAGTCTCTCAGGACATCATCGACGCGGCCAAGAGTGTGAACCCGAAGATCTTCACCCTCACGCATGGAGGTCCGATCAACACGCCCAAAGATGTCGAATACATCCTCAGCAAGACCACGGCGGATGGTTTCGTCGGCGCCAGCAGCCTGGAGCGGATGGGCGTCGAAGATTCCCTCACGACCCTGACTCGCGAGTTCAAGCGCGTGCCGAAGCCAAACTAAACCGCAGACCGCTCACATCGAACGTCTTCATCGGACGTTCGGTGTGGCAGTTATTGCTTGGCCGCTGAATTCCGGTTCTGGATGTAAGTGCTGCGAATAGCGGTGTAGGGATCGATGGCGTTGGCCTTCGAGTCGTCGTATTTTTCGAGTTGTATGGGAAGCTGACGGAGATTGTTCACGGCAGGTGGAATCCAAGCCCAGTCATCAGCATCACCTTTCAGGGCAAAGCCCCAATTGATCGGATTCAAAGCATAGTCTCCGGCAAGTCCCACGACTTCACGGGCAGTGCTGGGTCCGAGAATCGGCAACACAATGTAGGGACCGTGTCCCACACCCCAAGTGGCCAAGGTTTGCCCACTGTCCTCCTCGGGCACGCTGGCCAGAGAGGGGATTCTGTCGGACTGTTTAATCAAGCCACCGAAGCCCGCGAAGGTATTGACGCCAAACTTCTGAACTTCCTGCCCTGCACGCTTGAACTTGCCCTGAAGCCCGCTATTCACGAAGCGGACTGGAAACTTCACGTTGTCATACACATTGTCGATCCCCTGGCGCACGGGACTCGGAAGTACGGTGGTGTAGCCCTTGCTGATGGGGCGTAAAACGAAATTGTAGAGACCGTCGTTGAGCTTGAAAGTCGCCCGGTTGAGCGGCTCCAAGGGATCAGACACTTCCGTGGCCGTATCATAGTCATCGAGGGTATCCGTGCCGGTGCTGACTTTCTGTTTTGTCGCACAGGCAGCGAGCAGGAGCATCAAAGCTGACAACAGGAGACGCGAGGTGGGTTTCATGAGGGACGGGAGACGGATTGTTCGAGCGAGCGGATGACAGCCTCAACACCACCTTGTTTGAAGGTGGCATCAAGCTGCGAGCGGTAATTGGCGATGAGGCTGACTCCCTCGATCACGACATCGGCGATGCGCCAGCCGCCGATCTGTTCCATGCGGTAGGTCACAGCGTAGCGACCACCTTTGTAAACCAAGGTCGTCGGCACATCCACTCGTCCGGCGGCAGGAGCCGTGGCGGCCTTGTAATCAATGACGGGATGCTCGCCAGGCGTAAACTTGCCAATGTATGTGCGGATGACGAGCGTGGTGAAGAGATCCGTGGCCTTCTTTTGCTGCGCTCCATTGAACTGCCTCCAGCCCACTCCGACAGCACGCTTGGTCATCGTTTCGAAACTGACATGGCGCTGAAGCGTGGGACGGACGCTGGAAACCAGCGCTGTTCGGCTGGCGGCGCGGTCCGCCATGCCGAGCACTTCATTCACGGCCTGACGAAGCTTAGCCTCCGCCTCCGATGTGCCAGCGGCAGATGCATCACGCGGCAGCAGCGGCGTGGCGAGGAGCAGGGCGATGAACAGTCGGCGATTCATGGGGGAGAGGTTTTTCCAGACTCAGCATTATCCGAATCCTTACTTACGCTACCGAACGCCATCTTGCCAATCAAAGATTCAATATCGACTGAAGATTCTGTCATTGTGATCTGATCCCCTGCCCCCAGATAAGTCTCATCCGCCCCCGGTGCGAGGGCGACGAATTTGTCCCCGATCAGGCCGGTTGTCTTGATCGAGGCCATCGTATCGGTCGGCAATTTCAGCCCGTCCATCACCCGCATCGTCACGATGGCGCTGTAGTCCGTCGGCTCCATGCGGATGGACTCCACCCGACCGACCGTGACTCCAGCCACGACGACACTGCTGCCCACATTCAAACCTCCCGCATTCGAGAAACGCCCTTCAATAACATAGGTCGGGCCACCAAGAAGCGACCCAGCTCCCACTTTGACCGTGAGCCAGGCCACAGCGGTGAGACCGAGGAGCACGAAGAGACCGACGAGGAATTCCAGCTTGTTTGCTTTCATGAGTGGGAGGGGGATAACGCGCTGCTCTGGCGCAGGTTGGAGATCGATAGGTTGAGCGCCGCAGCGCTGTCACGGAAATCGCGTACCATCGGGTCGGTCGATGACGCAAAGGACTCCGGCGTGCCAGCAAAGCGCATCACCCCGCCGTCCAGCAGCGCCACGACGTCGCTGATCACCAGCACCTCCGCCACATCGTGCGTCACGATCACAGCGGTGAATCCGAACTGGCGCTGATATTTCACGATCATCTCGAAGACCGCATTCCGCCGCAGCGGATCGAGCCCCGCCGTCGGCTCGTCAAAGAGCACTAGCTCAGGCCGCGTTACGATCGCCCGCGCCAGCGCCAGACGCTTCTGCATCCCGCCAGAAAGCTGGCTCGGATAGCGCTCGGCATGGCCGTCGAGTTCGAGCTGCTTCAGCGCTTCCATGCTGCGCTCACGCACATCGGCGGCACTCAGATCTGTCGTCTGCTCCAGTGGCAACGACACATTTTCCAGAGCCGTCAGAGAGTCGAAGAGCGCGTTGCTTTGAAACAGGAAACTGCAGCGACGACGGAACTCCGCACGCGCCTTCGGGTCATCGGCATCGAGCTGGCGGCCATCGAAACAAATCATGCCTTCATCCGGCCGTACGATCCCGGCCAGGCACTTCAGAAAGACTGACTTCCCCGTGCCGCTGCGGCCTAGAACCGTGATCACCTTCCCTCTTGGAACCTCCAGGTTCGCGCCAGAGAGCACCACATTGTCTC
>JBIKIA010000703.1:0-2696 GCA_044361885.1 Prosthecobacter sp.
AGCGGGTGCAGCGTCAGACATCACATGAGGAAGGAGGTGATCGCGTAGTCCGCCGCCAGCACGACCACGCAGGAAAGCACCACCGCGCGCGTCGTCGAGGCACTTACCGCACGGGCTCCGGTGGCCGACTTGCAGCGGTGTGCATTGAAGCCGTAGTAGCAGCACAGCGCCACCGTCAGAAGGCCAAAGACCGCCGCCTTGATGAAGCACTCCATCACATCATCCGGCTCCACCGCACGCTCCACGGAGGACCAGTAAACGCCCGGCTCCAGCCCTAGCAGCATCGAGCCCGAGAGCCAGCCGCCAAAGAGGCCGATGCTCACAAACAGCGCCGTCTGCATCGGATACACGATCAGCGCCGCCAGCAGGCGCGGCGTCACCAGATAACCGTGGCTGCTCACGCCCATCGTCTCCAGCGCCGCGATCTGCTCCGAGTTCCGCTGGATGCCCAGTTCCGCCGCCAGCGCCGAGCCCGCCTGCCCCACCAGCATCAGCGCCGCAAGCACCGGCCCGAGCTCACGCACCAGACTCAGCGACACCAGCGCCCCGAGCAGACTCTCCGAGCCAAAACGATTCAGCACATGGTAGCCCTGCAAGCCGAGCACCAGGCCCGTGAAGATACCCACGATTAAAATCACCGGCAGGCAGCGCACCCCTTGCTCAAAGGCCGCACGCATCACGCGGTGCAGCAGCTTCCGCGACCCGATCACACTGCGAAATGACTCCGCCGTGAACAGAGCGAAGTCGCCCAGCCCGCGAACAAGAGACAGCGTGTAAAAGCCAACCGTGCGCACCATGATGCGCCGATACTGGCGCGACAGCCCCATGATGCAAGACCGCTCGTGTAAGATGTCTTGTAGATCAGGAATAAACATCCGCGCAGTCATTGCCCACTTGCCATCTCACAGCGCTTCCGCTGGAATCACCGACAACCATGAAAATCACCTTCTGCGGCGCAGCCGGCACCACCACAGGTTCGAAGCATCTCATCGAGGTCAACAACACCCGCATCCTGCTCGATTGCGGCCTCTACCAGGGCCGCCGCGCCGAGGCCATGGAGCGAAACAGCAAGTTCCCCTTTGATCCTGAAAAGATCGACTGCGTCGTCCTCTCCCACGCCCACATTGATCACAGCGGCAATCTCCCGCACCTCACGAAGCTCGGCTTCACCGGCAACATCTACGCCACCCCCGCCACGCGTGACCTGTGTAGCATCATGCTCCCCGATGCCGCCCACATTCACGAAAGCGACATCGCCTGGCTGAACCGCCACCGGAAGCGCGATGACCTCCCGCTCCTCACCGCGAACTACACCATGATCGACGCCGAGCATTGCCTCCGGCAGTTCGTCACCCTCAGCTACGAGCGCACCATGCTCATCGCCGATGGCGTGAAGCTCACCTTCATCGACGCCGGCCACGTCCTCGGCTCCGCCCAGGTCATCCTCGACATCCTCGACCACGCCGACAACAAACAGAAGCGTCTCCTCTTCAGTGGCGACATCGGCCGCCCCGGCAACGACCTCCTCAACGACCCTGCCCCCAGCGACAAAGTCGATTTCATCATCATGGAGAGCACCTACGGCGGCCGCACCCACGAGCTCGCCACCGACTCCTCCGAGCACCTCTGCAAAATCATCCGCGAGATCCAGCAGCGCCGCTCCCACCTCATCATCCCCGCCTTCGCCGTAGAGCGCACCCAGCAGCTCCTCTACACCTTTGATAAACTCCGCCACGAGAAGTGCTTCGCCCCCATCCCCACCTTTGTGGACAGCCCCCTCGCCGTCAAAGCCACCGAGATCTTCCGCCTCCACGTCGATGAACTGAAGCCCGCCGCTGGCAAAGCCCTCTTCATGCGCGACGACCCCTTCGGCTTTGAAGGTCTCCGCCTCATCCGCAGCGTCGATGAATCCAAAGGGCTCAACAAAATCAAAGGCCCAGCCATCATCATCTCCGCCTCCGGCATGGCCGAAAGCGGACGCATCCTCCATCACCTGCGGAACAACATCACCAACCCCGACAACATCCTCCTCTTCGTCGGCTACTGCGCAGAAAACACCCTCGGCTGGAAGCTCCGCAGCGGGCACAAGCACGTGAACATCCTCGGCGACGAATTCCCCGTCCGCTGCGACATCGAGACCCTCGACTCCTTCTCCGGCCACGCCGACCACGATGAACTCCTCGGCTGGTTCGACCAGGTCGGCGGCGAGAAAAAGCGCGTCTTCCTCGTCCACGGCGAGCCCGACCGCTCCGACAAGCTCTGCGCCGCCCTCAGCGAAAAACACCGCACCGGCCAGGTCGAAGTCGCCAAGCCCTTGCAGAGCGTCGAGCTATGAGGTGATTAGACATCTTGTGCCCCATGGAAGGCAGCTTCATCCATTTTGAGATCGATCCTGACGTTCCGATGAATTTCGTCCGAAGTGGAGCCATCGCTGACGGAGCTAGAAACCCTGTAAAGAAGAAGATCTTCACGGCCAATGTAGAGTCGATAGGGCCTCTGCCGTGAATCTGCCGCAATCACACATCTGCACGGAATGTCATCGGTCTCTCCATCGGTGATAGCCTGAACGGTCAAGCAGTCCGACGCAAACGCCGTACTAGCGCCAACGAGCATCCTCGGAATCGTATAACTCGAATTTTGTGAAACACCCTTCGCTGCCGACATGGCCAGCTCGATGTCCGATAGACACTTCGAAT
>JBIKIA010000276.1:0-6514 GCA_044361885.1 Prosthecobacter sp.
CTCTCGTCCTCATGGCGACGACCGCCGCCAGCCTCCAGGCACAAACCACGCTTCGCATCCGCGGCTCTGACACCCTTGGTGCCAAGCTCGTCCCCCAGCTAGCCGAGGCTTTTAAGAAGAGCGGGGGAAAAGTCAGCTTCGACATCGCCGCTGAAGGCTCCTCCACCGCTTTCACCAACCTCGCCTCCGGCACCGCTGAGATTGGCATGTCCTCCCGCAAGGTGAAGGCTGATGAACGCGCTCTTTGCCGCGCCAAAGGCGTCACTCTGACCGAGTTCGAGGTGGCCTGGGACATGATCGTTATCGTGGTAAACAAGAACAACCCCGTCTCCGAACTCAGCAAAAAGCAGATCCTCCAGATCTTTGCTGGTGACATCACCGACTGGAGCGAAGTCGGCGGCACGCCCGGTCCCATCTCACTTTACACTCGTAACACCTCCTCCGGCACTTATAAGGACTTCATCGGTCTCGCCATGAAGGGACGCGAATACGGAAAAAACAGCCAGAAGATGGCCGGTAATGAGCAGATCGCCTCTGAGGTCGGCTCCAACGCCAACGGCATCGGTTACGTCGGGCTTGCTTATGCGAGCTCGAAGGGCACGAAGATCGTCTCCATCGGGGGCGTCACACCCAGTGTCGCCACTGTTAAAGATTACCCCTACTCCCGCCCCACCTACCTTTACACCAACGGCGAGCCGTCCGGCACGACCAAGGAATTCATCGACTACTGCCTCAGCCCCAATGGTGACAGTATTGTTGGCAAAGTTGGCTTTGTGCCAAAGTCCCAGGCGAAGTAAAGTACGAGTGATTTGACACTGAATCCCATCCGGCGAAAGAGACTGCCTCCTTCGCCGGATGTTTGTTTTTATTCCGTCACCCGTGACTTCTCCACTTGGTGGATACTCCCGCTCCAACTGAACGCCCCCCGCTCCGCAACCTGCTCCTCAGGAAGGGGAAGCGTGCCTCCGTGGGCTTCGCTTCGCAGGGGCTCATCCGCAGCTTCTTCGCGGCCAATGCAAGCGTCACTATCGTGGTGCTCGGACTGATCATGGTCTTCCTGCTGAAGGAGGGCGCGGGCTTCCTCGGCACCTATAAACACGAGTTGGAGATCTATCGCCGCGCCGGGCTGGAGTTCTGCGACATCGTGGACATACCGCTTTCCGAGCAGCAAGCCTTTTCCAGCAAGCTACGCCGTGCCGTCACCACCAGCGTTGATCCCATCATTCAAAACGTCCGCGCTCGACGTGACGCCGCCTTCCTGCTGAAGCGAGAGATCGAAGATTTGACGAAGCTCGCCCGGGAACCGCTGGAGGCTGCTTTGGAAAAGGAACCTGCTGCCCTCCCTGCGGAACTCGATCCCCTCCGCCAGCAAGTCGCCACGGCCACGGCCAAAGCCGCTGCTGAGGCCAAAGTGTCCAACCTCTTCACCGCAGACGAAGCCAAGCGACTGCGCGCCGAATTCGCCAAGCTCACCCCTGAGGTCAGCGACCTGCCGCCCATGCTCACCGAGTTGAGCGCTGCTTTCCTGGCGAAGGATAAAGAGGCCAAGCAGAAGTTCGGTTCACTCGTCGATGCCTCCGACGAACTCGAAGAAGCCCCCGAGCCACTGCGCGAGGTGCTCGACGAACTGAAGGAAGAAGTACTCGTCACCAAAGAAGCCGCCAGCGAGCACTTCACTCTCGAAGAAGGACGCCAGAAGCTCCTCAAAGCAGCTGCCAAAGCCAAGGACGCCGACGAAAAAGCCGCGTTGCTCGAAGAAGCCAAAGCCTCCGAAACCAAGGAGCCCAACTATATCGAGAGCATCAAGCCCGTGCTCGAACGCCGCGAGGAACTCATCAAGCAGGTCGTGGCCTACGCGGCGGCGGCGGATGAAGCCGCCGTCCATCTCCCGAAGGAAGGCGGCACGTCTGAAGCCACCAAGCTGCTGAACGAAGTGCGCATGCAGCTCCCCATCCACGCCAAAGCCATGCGCGCCAGCGTGGACTTGTTGAGATCTTGGAAACAGGACAAACCCGTCTCCATCTTCACTGTCATCGGAGCCTTCTTCTTCGGCACGAACTGGCTCACCAACTCCTCCTGGCAAGACTTCTTCGGTTTTGTGCCACTGCTCGCAGGCTCGCTGGTCATCGCACTCATCGCCATCACTCTTGCCACACCTTTGAGCGTAGCCGCCGCCATCTACACGAACCAGTTTGCCTCAGATCGTGAAAAGGAGATCTGATCAAAGAAGTGAGCGAGGTGCCCTGGCTGGGCTGGTTGCCCGGCTTCCCAATTCAGGAGCGGCTAAACATGTTCAACGCAGGCTGCCTGCTCGCCCTCATGGCCGTGCCCACCATGTTCAGTCTCGCCGAAGACGCGCTGAACAATGTCCCTCAGTCCTACATCGACGCCTCCGATGCGCTCGGTGCCACGAAGCTCCAGACCGTCTTCCGCGTCATCGTTCCAGCCGCCTTGTCAGGCATCGCTGCTGCCGTGTTGCTTGGACTCGGACGTGTGATTGGTGAGACGATGGTCGTGCTTCTGGTTGCCGGGAACCGAATCGCCATTCCTGATTTCAGCAGTGGTGCAGGTGTCGTCTTCCAGCCCGCGCATACTCTCACCGGCATCATCGCCCAGGAACTCGGCGAAGTCTCACGCGGCAGTGCCCACTGGCAGGCGTTGTTCATGGTCGGCATCGTCCTCTTTGTCATCTCCCTCGCCGTCAACGGCTGCGCCCGCGCCGTCGTCCGCCGCTTTGAACTCCCGAAAGCATGAGCGAGCCCACCTCCATCAATCCCTTCGCCGGTGACAAAACCACTGCGCAACGCCGCGAAACAACGGTGCGCTGGCTGCTCCGACTTAGCACCCTGCTGATCGTCGCGGTCACGGTCTCCATCGTCGCTCACATCTTCATCAAAGGCGCGCCCATCACCTTCCGCAGCGAGTTCCCATTCGTGAATGTGAAGTTCCTCACGGAGCTGCCCGGCACCCTGCACGTCATCTATGACAAGCAAGGCAAGGCTACCGAGACCGATGTGAACGGAGCCGATGCCATCAAGAAGCAGCTTGGCGCCAACTTCCGCGAGGAAAAGACCATCTCCTACTCCGGCGGCGGCATCCTCGGCCCCATCGTCGGCACCGCGCTGCTCGTCATCGTCAGTGTCGCCGTCGCACTCTTCCTCGGCGTCGCCAGTGCGATCTACCTCAGCGAGTATGCCAGCAAAGGGAAACGCGTGGAGATGATCCGACTCGCCATCCTCAACCTCGCCGGTGTGCCCTCGGTTGTATTCGGGTTGTTTGGTCTAGGTGCCTTCGTTTTGACTGCGCCCGTGCTCACCGATACACCACTGGATCGCAGCATCTTCTCCATCCCGCTCGGCTTCACCTACCTCAGCTTTCAGGGCTGGGATACCTGCGTGCTCAGCGGCGGCTTCACCCTCGCTTTCGTCATCCTTCCCGTCATCATCACCGCCAGCGAACAGTGCCTTCAAGCCGTGCCACAGGGCTTCCGCGAGACAAGCATGGCCCTCGGAGCCACGCGCTGGCAGACTATCTGGCGTGCCGTGCTGCCCTTCGCCACACCGGGTATTTTGACCAGCAGCATCCTCGGCATCGCCCGTGCAGCGGGTGAAACCGCGCCCATCATGTTCACCGCCGCGCTCGCCTTTAAAGACAAGCTGCCATGGCAGAAGGATCTGCCGCCGCTGCCAGCGGATGCAGGCATGTTCGCGCATTGGGAGCAGAGCGTCTCACGCTTCCTCGGCATCTTCACCGAGTCCGTTCAGGCTCTGCCCTACCACATCTACACACTCGCAGCGCGCATCCCGCACAACGAATACTCCGAGCGTGCGCAATACGGCAGCGTCTTTGTCTTCCTCGTCCTCGTCGCCTCCCTGGCCGCCACTTCCATCTGGATGCGCCGCCGTTTGCGCAGCAAGTATAAGTGGTAACAGTCCCTCTCTTCGTGCCTTCTCCGATGCCTTCCACCAGCCCACCTCCTGTCGTCGAAGTCCGCGATATGGACTTCGCCTATGGCAGCAAGACGGCGCTGCACAGCATCAACTTCGCCGTCGAGCGCAAGCGCGTCACCGCGCTGATTGGACCTTCCGGCTGTGGGAAAAGCACGCTGCTGCGCTGCATCAACCGCATGAACGACCGCGTCTCCAGCGCCCGCGTCATCAAGGGGGAGATCCTCGTCAAAGGGAAGAACATCCATGATGACGATGTGGATCTCACTCAGCTCCGCAAGCAGGTCGGCATGGTCTTCCAGAAGAGCAATCCCTTCCCCAAAACCATCTACGAAAACGTGGCCTACGGCCTCCGCGTGCATGGCGAAAAAGACCCCGAGGTGCTCGATGAAGCTGTGCAGCGCGCACTCAAACAAGCCGCGCTCTGGGACGAACTCAAAGACCGTCTCCAAGCCCACGCGCTCGGTTTAAGCGGCGGCCAGCAGCAGCGCCTCTGCATCGCCCGAGCCATCGCCACGCAGCCGGATGTCCTGCTCATGGACGAGCCCTGCTCCGCGCTCGACCCCATCGCCACGCTGAAGATCGAGGAGCTCATCCACCAGCTCGCTCACGACTACACCGTCATCATCGTCACCCACAACATGCAGCAGGCCGTGCGAGTCAGCGACTTCACCGCCTTCCTGCATCTCGGTAAACTCATCGAGTTCAGCCCCACCGAGCAAATGTTCGACCGACCGAAAGAAAAGCTCACCGAGTCCTACCTGCGCGGCACCTTTAGTTGACACCCATGCCTATCGCCGCGCCAGACACACCCGACGCTCACTTCATCCAAGTGGAGAAGTTCAACTATGCCTATGGCGACCATCAGGTGCTCTTCGATGTCGATCTGGATCTCCACCGCAAGGACATCACCGCACTCATCGGCCCTTCCGGCTGTGGCAAAAGCACCCTTCTGCGCTCCATCAATCGCATCAATGACCTCGTCGAAATCGCCCGCGTGGTCAGCGGGCACATCAAGGTTGACGGCGTGGATCTCTACTCGCCCGAGGTCGATGTCATCAGCTTGCGGCGAAACATCGGCATGGTGTTCCAGAAGTACAATCCCTTCCCCCGCAGCATCTTTGAAAACGCCGTCTATGGCCTGCGTGTCGCCGGCGTGAAGAACAAAACGGAACTCGAAGAAGCTGCCGAACGCAGCCTTCGTCTCGCCGCCCTCTGGGATGAGGTCAAAGACCGCCTCCACGAGACCGACACCGGCCTCAGCGGAGGTCAGCAGCAGCGACTTTGCATCGCCCGCGCCGTCGCCCTCCAGCCGCGCATCCTTCTCATGGATGAGCCCTGCGCCGCACTCGACCCCATCGCCACCGCACGAATTGAGGATCTCATCGCGCAGCTTCGCGGTCAGTTCACCTTTGTCATCGTCACGCACAACATGGAGCAGGCGAAGCGCATCGCGGACAAGACTGCCTTCTTCTACAAAGGCAAAGTCATCGAGTGCGACGACACCATGGCGATCTTCGGCAACCCCCGGCAGAAGCTCACCGAGCAGTACGTGACAGGTAGATTGGTCTGAGTAGCTCAGAACCTTGACATGAAAGAGGCGCTCCCTGGAGCGCCTCTTGAGAAAACCTAATTGATGGGGATGATCAGCGATCGAAGAAGCTCTCTTCTTCGCGATCACCAACCTTCAGATAGAGATAGTACACTTCGAGCATCAGAGTGCAGAGCGTCTGGCGATAAACTGGATCAGGCGCGTCACCACCGGGCCAATTGGGGCGACCCTTTTTGAAGCTGCCATCAGGCTGCTGGGCACTGAGGATCTGAGGGAGGAATTGCTGGTTGTAGAATTTCCATTCCTCACCACCGGCCTGGAAGAAGGTCTGTGTGTAGTAATACCAGCAGTAGGGGTTGCAGTTCTTGTTCCAATCAAGCGGCTCGGCTTCGAGGAAACGATGGAGGAAATCGATGGCTTTCTTCGTGGCAGCAGTCTTGCCTTTGGAGGCTGTCTGAAGTGCCAGAGATCCGGCACCGGTGAGGCTCCACTGATTGTAGTGCTTGTCACGATCAGCACCGCCGAAGCCGCCATCTTTAGTTTGTTTAGTGAGGACGTAATCGACCATCTTGTCGAGCGCACTGTGCAAACCATCGATCTTCAAACTGCTATTTTTCGCCGCCTTCAGTGCCTGGAACTGCCAGCCGGCGACGGACAGATCTTCGCCGCCGCTGTCTTTATTGTAGCCATACGGCTTACCAGCCTCAATGCCACCGTAGCTCCATGAGCCGCGCTTGTTTTGGTTTTCAATGATGAGCTTCACACCTTTCACGAAGGCGTCCTTCATGCCTGGCAGCTCTTTGTTACCAAGACGAGCAAGGGTGTACATTTCACCCAAGGCATAGGTGGCGATGCCGTGCGCATAGGTGCTGCCACCGCTTTTGATTTCTTCGCCAATGTAGCCGTATTCGTTCTTGTTGGAGAGTTCGATGAGGTAGTTGATACCCTTCAAAACGGTGTCGCCATAGAAGGGCGAGTCGGGTGTTTCGCAGCGTCCGAGGTAGCAGAGGAGGGC